>JADLHH010000520.1 GCA_020848855.1 Anaerolineae bacterium
ACGCAGCGGCGCTGGAAAACGGCGGTCGCGTGCTGCGCTGCGGTCAGCCGCAGGACGTGCTGTTCCGTCTGCGCCCCACCGACAAGCTGCGCGCGCGCGTCAAGGCTGGCGCGGCGCTGGCGAAAAACGCCTCGACCATGCGCATCACCTCGCCGGCAGGAACCGACCTGACCTGCTCGATTCAGGATAAGGTCGTGCTCGACCTGTACAGCCTCGCCGACGAGCCGGGGCGCTGGGACAACTGGCCCACCGGCATGGTCTCAATTGGTCCCGACGAATACAGCGCCAACGGCACGCTCGTACTGGACGTGAACGACATCATGCTGCGGCTGGGGCGCTACGTGACCGCGCCGGTCAAGATGGAAGTCCACGACGGCAAAATCACCAGGATCGACGGTGGGCTGGACGCGCGCAGTCTGGAAGACTGGTTCGAATCGTTCCACGACGACGTGGCGTACCGCATCGCCCACATTGGCTGGGGCTGCGAAGACCGCGCCGACTGGAACCGCATGGGCATGTACCTGCGCGACCCGGCGACCCAGGACAACGAATCGTACTACGGCAACATGCAGATCGCGTTCGGCGCGAACACCGCCATCTTCAAGGGGCAGAACGTCTCGAAGGCGCACATCGACTTCCCGTGCCGCAGCAACAGCATCTGGCTGGACGACCTGCACATCATGGAAAAGGGTCAGTTCCTGCTTGAGGAGTTGAAGTAAATGAGCGACACCATCCAGTATCGGCGCTTAAATCCACCGGAACGCATGTTGCTCGGTCCCGACATGAGCAACGCTTCGCCGCGCGCGCATCAGGGGTTGATCGCCATTCTGGAGGGGGCAACCGACCCCAGTTTCCTGAAAGTGGTCGACGAAGCGCTGGCGCTGCTGCGCTGGCTGTGGGGCACGTCCAACACTGACACATTCCTGATCCCCGGCTCGGAAGAGACGGCGCTGGAAGCGGCGCTGGTCAACGCGTTGGAGCCGGGCGACGTGGCGGTGGTGGGCGTGTGCGGCTTCTTCGGCGAGCGCATGGCGCAGGCGGCGGAGCGAACCGGCGCGGCGGTCGTGCGCGTTGTGGCGGAACCCGGCAAAGCCGTGTCCGACGCCGCGCTGGAAGCCGCCGTGACGCAGCATCGCCCCAAGCTGGTCGCCGTGCTGCATGGCGAAGGCGCGACCGGCATCGAGCAGCCGCTGACCCATCTGGCGCGCATCGCCCATGACGCCGGCGCGCTGCTGCTGGTGGATACCCGCTGGACGATCAGTGCGCTGGATTTCAGGGTGGACGAACTCGAAATCGACCTGTGCGTCGCCGGGAGCCAGAAAGCCATCAGCGCCTATCCCGGCTTGGGGCTGATCACGTTCAGCAAGCGGGCAGCGGCGGCAGTCGCCAGCCGAAAGACGCCGGTCGGTAGCTGGTCGCTCGACCTGGGCAACCTGCGCCTGTACCGTACCGACGAACGCGCGGCGCAGACTTTCCCCGCGCCGATCCTATACGCGCTGACCGAACTGCTGCAGCTTACTTACGAACAGGGCATGACCTATCGCGCGGTACGCATGGTCAACCGCCGGGATGCGGTCGTCGCCGGGTTGGAAGCGCTGGGGCTGCGCATTTTTGCCGACCCGCAGTTCCGGCTGTCCACCGTCACGGCGGCGCTCGTGCCCGACGGCATCGATCAGGATCAGATTCGCCACAAGCTTCTCGCCCCGTATCGCATCGATATTGGCGGCGGATTAGGCGACATGAAGGGCAAATTATGGCGAATTGGGGTGCTGGGGCATTCCGCGCAGCCTACATTCCTGTTATCCTTAATAAACCTGCTGGAGAGCCTGCTTCGAGAGAAAGGCTACCCCGTGCAGGAGCCGGGCAAAGCGGGTGAAACCCTGCTCGCCCATCTTGATCCATAAGGATAAGTGGGGGTGGTAAGGCGATGGAATCAAATGTGTTGCTGCACCGAGTCAAGAAAGTTCGGATATCCGAGACGGTCGTCGATCAGATTCTCGATTTGATCGACGATGGAAGCCTGAAGGTTGGCGATCAACTGCCCGGAGAGCGCGATCTGGTCAACCAGCTACAGGTGGGGCGGGCATCCGTGCGCGAAGCACTGCGTATTCTCGAAGCGCAGGGGGTCATTGAAGTCCGTCCGGGCAAAGGAACGTTCGTCGTCGGCGAGACCATCGACGGTGACGAAGGCATCGTCCAGTGGTTCAAACAGCACATCAATGAGGAATACGATTTTCTGGAAGTCCGTGATGCGCTGGATCGCAAAGCCGCATACCTGGCGGCGCAGCGCGCCAGCGAGAGCGATATCGCCGCGATGAACGCGCTGCTCGACGAAGCGCAGCAGTGCCTGGAACAGGACGACCTTGACCGCATGGTCTCGCTCGACAAGCAGTTCCACGTCGCCATCGCCGAATCGAGCGGGAACGACATGCTGTGCCACCTGCTGGTGAGCGTCCACGAAGCCATGGTCAACCCGCGCCGTTCGCTCATCCGCCTGAAAGGACGCGCAGCCGTTTCCCAGAAAGAGCATTACGCCATTCTGGAAGCGATCAGGCAGCGCGACCCCGAAGCGGCAGAGCGGGCGATTAGCGCCCACAACAAGAGTGTGCGCGAGGCGGTCAAATCGCTGACGGACGCCTAGAAAATCGCCGCCTTGTGCTTTTAATGGAGACTGAATGAGCAGCATCGAGCATATTCTCATTATGGGCGCCGGTCCCGGCGGCATGGCAGCCGCTGCGGCGCTGGCAAATCGCGGCTATCAGGTAAATCTTTACAATCGCTCCCCGGAGCGGCTCGCGCCCCTGATCGAGCTGGGTGGCATCGAGATCGAAGGCGATCTCGGCGAGAAAGTCGTCCCGCTGGCACGCATCACGACCGATATTGCCGAAGCGGCGGAAAACGCACAACTGATCCTGATCGCTGTCCCCGGCTACGGGCAGCGCGGGATGGTCGAAGCGCTGCTTCCTTTTCTTAAGAGTGGTCAGACCATACTACTCTTGACGGGTTCTGCAGGTTCTTTAGAGGTCGCACCACTCATTCAGTCAACTGGCTATACGCTCGACGACATCCTGCTCGGCGAAACCGTGACGCTGCCGCAGTCGGCGCGCATGGTCGGTCCCGCCAAGCTGCGCGTCCGGCTGCCGTCGCTGCTGCGCTTCGCGGCGTTTCCCGGACGGAATACCCAGCGGCTGATGGAAACCATCGGCGATACGCTGCGGCTGAAGCCAACCACCAGCGTGCTTGACCCCGGCTTGAACAATCCCAACTTCATGATTCACCCCGCCCCGATGCTGCTGAACTACGCCGCCGTCGAGCGGGCAAACGGCATGTTGTCGATCATGAACGAAGGCATGACCAAAGGCGTCCTGCGCTGTCTCGATGCGGTCGATGCCGAAAAGATGGCGCTGCAGCAGGCGCTGGGGTTGGAAGTGGTCACGATTGACGACCTGTACACCCAGAGCGGCAGCGGACCGCACGTTTACCGGCACGAAGGCGAGCCGTTCGGTCTGCGCGACCGCATCTGGGATCGCTATATCTACGAAGATGTCCCGTATGGCACGGTGCTGTATTCGTCGCTGGGGCACATGATTGGCGTGCCGACGCCGATCAGCGATGGAATCAACCATATTCTATCGGTCGTCGAGCAAACCGATTTCTGGGCATCCGGGCGGACGGTTGAATCGCTCGGCATCGCCGGCATGACTCGTGCGCAGCTCGTGTACTACCTTGAAACAGGCGAGAAGAACGGAAAGGGAACCGGACGTTGAAGATCACACATGCCGAAGTCATTCTGACGAAGATTCCGACGAAACGCCTGCACCGTATGTCGTTTGCCACGACGCGGCATCAGGAGTGTGTGTACCTGAAGCTGTACACCGATGAAGGCATCGTCGGCTTGGGCGAAGCGCCGCATATGGCGGGGTATTCCGGCGCGGGCGAAACCCAGCTTAGCGTCGCCCTTCAGCTACGCGAGCGCCTGATCCCGGCGATCCTCGGCAAAGACCCGATGCAGATCGAGGCGCGGCAGGTCGACGTGAACCGCGCCGTGCCCTGGAACCCGCGCGCCAAAAGCGCCATCAACATGGCGCTCTACGACATCGTCGGCAAGGCATTCAACACGCCCGTGTACAACCTGCTCGGCGGCATGGTGCGCGACAGCGTCCCCCTGAGCTGGTCGATCCCGATCACCGATCACGCCGCCGCCGTCGAAGAAGCCAATGTCATGGTCGAGCGCGGCTGGCGTATCCTCAAGATGAAAGTCGGGCATGAAGACCCGACGCACGACATCGAGCGCACCCGGCAGGTGCGGCGCGCGGTCGGCGCGGACATCAACATTCGCGCTGACGCGAACCAGGCGTGGGACGTACCGACCGCCATCCGGGTCATCCGCACGCTGGAACCGGAAAATCTTCAGTTCATGGAACAGCCGACGGTGATCCACGACCTGGACGCGCTGGCGGAAGTGCGCTTGGCGACCAACACCTACATCATGGCGGACGAGAGCGCCAATTCGCCGCTGGATGTGCTGAATCTGGCGAAGAAACGCGCCGTCGACCTGATCAGCATTTACATCAACAACCCCGGCGGCATCACCAACGCCAAGAAGATGGCGGTCGTCGCCGAGCCTGCCGGAATTGGCTGCTACATCGGCGGCGCGCTCGAAGGACCGATCGCGGCGCGCGCCTGCCTGCACCTCGCCGCCTCGTGCCCGAACGTCACCTGGGGCTGCGAAATGACCGGGCAGTTCCTGCTGGAAGCCGACATCGGCGCCGAGCCGATTGGCTTCGAAGGCGGCGCGCTGGTCGTGCCGCAGGGTCCCGGCTTGGGCGGCGACCTCGACCCGGCGAAAGTGGCGCAGTATCAGATCGATTCATTCAGCGTCGAACCAGCGTAGGCGAAACCACCATGAAATTTGGCTTCGGATTTGTGCCGAAAATGCCGCTGGCGGACAGTCTCCAGATCGTCCGCCAGGGCGAAGCGCTTGGCTACGACATGATCTGGATTCCCGACCAGAGCTTCTACCGCGACCCGTTTCTGGTGATGGCGGCATGGGCGCAGGCGACGACGCGAGTCCAGTTCATGATTGGCGTGACGAACCCCTACACCCGCCACCCGGCACAGGTCGCGCGGTCGATGGCGACGCTCGACGAGATGACCGGCGGGCGGGCGAACCTGGGCATTGGCGCGGGCAACCGCCGCGAGCTGCTCCTGCCGATGGGCTACGAGCAGACGGCTGCCGCCACCCGCTGCCGCGAGATGGCGGAGATCGTCCGCGTCCTGCTCAGCGGCGAGAAAGTGCATTATTCCAGCGAATACGTGGTCGCCGAAGGCATCGCGCTCGAATGGACGCCGCCCCGCCCTGACCTGCCGATCTACATCGCCGGGCGCGGCGGCAAGCTGCTGGAAACAGCGGGCGAAGTTGCCGATGGCGCAATCGTCGGCGCGGTCGTCTCGCCGGATGGGCTGGACTATGCCTTCGGGGCGATTCAGCGCGGCGCGGAAGCCGCCGGCAGGCAGATTGCCGATATCAAGGTCGTCAGTTGGGTGACGATGCGCGTGGTCGACGACATGGACGCCATCCGGGGGCGGCTGAAGGCGTCGATTGCCCATATCATCGGCGGCGCGCCGGAAACGCTCCTGCTGGCGCTGGGCTTGGAGCCGGAATACATCGCCACCCTGAAAGCGGCATATTTCAAGGGCGGGCAGACCGCCGCCGCCGAATTCGTCACCGACCGCGAAATCGATATGCTGTCGGTGGTGGGCGATGCCGCCGCCGTGCGCGTCAAAGTGCGGCGCTTAGCCGAGCGCGGCGTCGACCAGATCGGCGTGCTGCTGACCGAAAACACGCCTGAAGCCTGTATCGAAGTGATCGAGCGCATCGCGCGCGACATCATGCCGGACTTTCGCTGATGCCCGTTTCGATTGGCTACATCCTGCGCCTCGCTGTCCCGATGATCGGAGAGCAGTTCCTGGTGTTCGGCATTGCGCTGTTCGATACGGCAGTCGCCGGCAGCCTGGGAATTGTCGCTATCTCGGCGCAGTCAGTCGTCGTGCGCTGGGTGCAGTTCACCACCGTCATTTACAACATCATGAGCGTGGGTGGGTCAATCCTCGTGGCGCAGGCAGTCGGGCAAAAGCGGCTCGACCATGCCGACAATTATCTCGTCGGCGCGCTGACGCTCTCGCTGGCTGCCGGCGTCGCTCTGACGCTGCTCGTCCTGCTGCTGAGTCCGGCGCTGGTCGGCATCATGGGCGTTGACGCTTCGGTGATCGCGCTCGGCGTGCCCTACCTCAGCCTGATCGCCTGGTCGTTCCCATTCAATTTTCTCCTGCTCAGCGCGGCGGGCTGCGTGCGCGGCGCGGGCGATGCGCGCACGCCGCTGCTCGTCCTCGCCGCCGCCAACGTCGTCCACGTCATCCTGGTGATCACGCTGGTGCGCGATGCCGGGCTGGGCTTGCAGGGTATCGCGCTGGCGACGATCATCAGCCGCCTGCTGGGGTGCGCGGCGTTCGCTTTCCTGCTGGTGCGCGGCGTCGCCGGGTTGAAGCTGGCGCGCGTGCAGCCGAGCCTGCCCGCCATGCGCAATATCTGGCGGGTCGGCAGCGCTGTCGGCGGTGAGCAGCTTGCGCTGCGGCTGGGGCAGCTTGTCAACCTGCGGCTGGTCGCCACGCTGGGCACGCAGTTGGTCGCCGCTTATTCGGTCGTCATCAACACCGTCTCAATCCTGCTGACAATCGGCATCGGCTTCATGGCTGCCTCGCTCACCATCGTCGGGCAGTTGATCGGCGCGGGCGACGCGGAGCGCGTCTACACGACCGGCTGGCGCATTCTGTACCTCGGCTGGGGCGTGGTCGGCAGCCTGTGCCTGCTGTTCTTCCTGTATCCGCACATCAACGCGCTGTTCGCCTCCGACCCGGAAACGCTGGATATCGCCGCGCTGGGGCTGCGCGTGCTGCTGATCAGCGTGCCGTTCGAGCTGGTCAATCAGGTGATCACCGGGGCGCTGCGCGGCTCCGGCGATACCGGCTACCCGATGTTCCTGACCGCGCTGGGACATTGGGTGATCCGCCTGCCGCTGATCGCGCTGCTGGTCGGCGTCGGCAAAATGGGCTTGAACGGCGTCTGGCTGGCGATGATCGTCGAGACCGTCGTCCGCGCCGCGCTCAATCTGCGGCGCTTCCAGCCAAGCCTGATGCCCGAAGCCAAGCCGGAGATGCACCTCTTATGACCCGTAAGCTGGCGCTGACGTTTGAAGCTGGGGGCGACCCGGCGGTGTGCGGGCAGATGCTCGATGTGCTGCGTCGCGCCGGCGTGCCTGCCACGATTTTTTTGGCGGGCAACTGGTCTGAACAGTATCCTGAACTGGTCAGGCGCATGTCTTCCGAAGGGCATGAACTCGGCAACCATTCCTACAGCCACCCCGACCTGACCCGGTGCGGCGACGCCGCCGTGCGCGACGAACTGCGCCGCACCGATGCCGTCGTCCAGCAGTTGACCGGGCAGCGCCCCTTTCCCTGGTTTCGCCCGCCCTATGACGCCATCGACGCCCGCGTCCGGCAGATCGCGGTCAGCGAAGGCTACCGGCTTGTCCAGCGCAGCGCCTTCGATGGCGGGCATTACCCCGGCGAAACCACGCCGGAGCAGGTCGTCTGCCGCAGCGTCGAGAATGCGTATCCCGGCGCGGTGCTCACCTACCACTTGGACAGCCCCAAAACGCTGGCGGTTCTGGCGTCCATTCTGGAGCGCCTGAACGAACTCGGCTTTGCATGTGTGCGGCTCTCCGACCTGCCCGCCGTCAGCGAGCGCCCGGAACGCCGCCCCGAATTCGAGGCGCTGGATATCGCTCCCGGCTACCTGCAGGTGCTGAAGCGCGGGGCGCGCGCCTGGTCGCTCAACGTGACCGAATTCGGGGCGCGCGCGAATACGCCGTTGGATACCCCGGTTGCGCTCGCCGCGACGAACGGCAGCAGCCTCAGCCTGCTCACCGGGCAGGACGCTGCCGACTGGAAACCCGGTTCCGAGCATGACCGCTATCTGCTGGTGCTGGCGGGCAGCGTGGAATGCTGTTTTCGCGCTCACGACCATCCAGACGTGAGCGTGCGTGCGGTTGGTTCTCCCGGCGACCTGATTCTGTGGGCGAACGGCTGCGAACTCCGCGCCGTGTCGTCCGGGGCGTCGGCGCAAAGCTGGATCGTGCTTGTTTTCGAGTGAAACGGATGCTTTTCAGACGGAGGATAGAATAATGACCCATCGTGAACCGGCGTATGCCATGTTTCCAACCGAGGAGTACCTCGCCCGTGTCGAAAAGGCGCGTACTCTGATGGAAGAACGCGGTATCGACGCCTTGCTGCTCACCGCGAAAGAGAACGTCATCTACTTCACGGGGATTCGCACCATCGGCTGGAATTCCAAGCACCGCCCGATGGGTGTGATCATCCCGCGCAGCAGCGACAAGCCGGTGGTGACGATCCTGCCGGAAACCCTGCTCGATGTGTCGTATCACTCGTCGTGGATCGACGACACGCGCCCGTGGGGTGGCTGGCGCGTCGCCGGGGCAGACCCCGACCCGTTGACCGGCTTCCAGAAAGCCTGCGAATCGCTCGGCGTCGCCAGGGGGACGATCGGGCTGGAGCTGGGCTACGGGCAGCGCATCGGCATGTCGCAGGACGACTTCAAAACCCTGACCGACAAGCTCGCTGGCGCGACGTTTGTCGATGCCGGGACGCTGCTGTGGGATTTGCGCATCATCAAGTCGGCGCGGGAAATCGAAATGCTGCGCAAAGCCTGCGACGCCACCGACAAAGCCTTCGCGAAGGGCTTCAGCGCCATTCGCCCCGGCATGACCGAGCGCGAACTCGGCGGCATCATCATGGCGGAACTGGCGGCGCAGACCGACGAACTGCCCGGCTTTATCATGATCCGTTCCGGCAAGATGAAATACGGCATGGTCAACGTCGCCCCGTTTGAGAAGCCGCTCGAACCCGGCGATCTGGTCGTGGTCGATGTCGGCGCGAACTACAACTACTACTGGTCGGACTTCATGCGCATGGCGTCGATTGGCGAGCCGAGCGCCGAACAGAAGCGCTTCTTCGCCGCCGAAATCGATTCGCAGCAGGCGGGCGTGGACGCCATCAAGCCGGGCATCCCGCTGCACGACATCTTCGACGCCTGCTATGATAAGCTGATGGATCACAACATGAAGGAGCATGTGCCGGGGCTGGAGCGCGTCGGGCACGGCGTTGGGCTGGACGTTCACGAGCCGCCGTCCATCGGGCGGGGAATCGAAGTCATCGCCCAGCCGGGCATGGTGCTGACCGTCGAGCCGATCTTCTGGGATCGCCCGGATCACGTCGTAGGCAATTTCGCGCTGGAAGATATGATCGTCGTGACCGAAACCGGACAGGAACTGCTGAGCAAATTCCCGAAGCAGCTTTACATCGCGGAGGCATAAATTGACCGCCTACGAGCAGCGCGCAGAGCGCGCCCAACGGCTGATGCAGGAGCGCGGCATCGACTGGCTGTTTGTCTCGCATTCGACCGACCTGCTCTACCTGATCGGCTTCACCAAACAGCAGAGCGAGCGGCTGGTGCTGCTCATGATCCCGCGCGACGGACGCCCGAAAATGGTCGTCCCCGGCTTTGAAACATCCGTATTCCAGAAATACGCCACCTTTTTCGATCTGGTCGGCTGGGAAGAAACCGAAAACCCGGTCGAGAAGGTGGCGGCGCTCGTCGGCGGCGATGCTTCGGGCAAGACCATCGCCATCGGCGACCAGCGTCACGCGCTGTTTCTGCTGCGCATCCAGCAGGTGCTTTCGGGCGCGAACTATCGACCGGGGCAGGAGATCACCGCGCAGCTACGCATGATCAAGACGCCGGACGAAGTCGCCCAACTGCGCATCGCCGCCGAAGGGGCGGATCGCTCCTACGAGGCGCTGTTCACGCAGTCGCTGGCAGGCATGAGCGAGCTTGAAGTCCTGCGCTTTCTGCACGCGCAGTTGCTCGCCAATTCGCACCAGACCGTCGGCAACGGCATTGTCGGCGCGGGGGCGCACGGCGCGTCGCCACATCACAAGACCAGCGATACGCGCCTGCAAATGGGCGACGCCGTCGTGGTCGATTTCGGCGGCGGCGTCAACGGCTACCGCTCGGACATCACCCGCACCTTCCAGCTTGGCGAACCCGCCGACGAATTCAGGAAAATCTACGAAATCACCCGCGAAGCGCAGCAGCTTGGCTTCGAGGCAGTCAAGCCGGGCGTCACCACCGAATATATCGACGAAGTCACGCGCGGCTATATCGCCAGGCACGGCTACGGCGACTATTTCCTGCACCGCACCGGGCACGGCATCGGGCTGGACGGGCACGAAAGCCCGTATCTGGTCAAAGGCGATCAGACGATGCTGCGCGAAGGCATGACCTTTAGCATCGAGCCGGGGATATACCTGGCGGGGAAATACGGCGTGCGCATCGAGGACATCGTGGTGGTGACGGCGACCGGCGGCGAGCGCCTGAACCAATCGCCGCGCGAGCTGCGGATTATCCGCTAGGCGCTCAGAAAATCCTTTCCCGTAGGGGCGTTACATGTAACGCCCCTACATTCCTCGCACAACCAGCAGCTTGTGGTTGCACCGCGCCCCTGTTCGTTATTTCAGCCGGGGAATAACCTCGTCGGCGAAGCGCCGCAACGCCGTCAGCGATTCGTCCACACTCGGCGCGTTCACCAGAATCCCCACTTGATCGATGCCGAGGTCGGCGGCGCGCTGAAGCTGCTCCGCGACTTCTTCCGGGCTGCCGATGGCGGCAAGCTCCAGCACCAGATCGTCGGGCATCAGATGCGCCGCGCCGAACTGCCCCTTTTCAGCGTACACCGTCTTCAATTCGTCCATGAACGCCCACGACAGCTTCAGTGCGTCGAAAATCTCGACCGGCGCGCCCGCCAGAATGTGCGCCGCGCTGGAGCGGTAGCGCTCGACCCACAGCGCCTTGTCGTCAGTCACGAAGCAGGTAATCCACAGCATCCGCCCGACTTCGCGCCAGTCGCGCCCGACGCGCGCCGCGCCGATCTGGATATGCTCAAGCGCGTAGCGGATGCCATTTTCGGAAAGCAGCGCGCCGATCACGGCAGTGTCGGCGGTCTCGCCGGCGATCTCCATGATGCGCGGTCCGCGCGCCGCCAGATAAATCGGCACGTCGGGATGTGGGAACATCTCCAACTCCACCCCATCGGCGATGTACAGATCGCTGCGGTGGTGCAGCATCTCGCCGCGCAGCAGGCGGCGGCATAAATCAATCGCTTCCCGGCAGTGGGCAGCCGGGCGAATCACGTCGCCGCCCAGCGGGACGACCAGTTCCTTGCGGTTGCCCGCGCCATAGCCAAGCGCAATCCGCCCCGGCGCGATGTCGTCCAGTGTCGCGGCGGCGCGGGCAACCTGCACCGGATGGCGCGTATACGGGTTCGCCACGCCGATCACCAGTTCAATGTGTTCGGTTGCCGAAGCACACATGGCAATCGACACGAACGGATCGGGGAAGAAGGTCTGGTCGGGAACCCAGGCGCTGTCGTAACCGAGCTGCTCCCCGGCTTTGACCAGATTGACGAATGCCTGTATCGGCGCTTTGGGCTTCGCTCCGAAGGCGAATTTCACGACTAATGCTCCTGACCGCGCAGGCGCGGGTCGAAAGCGTCACGCAGACCGTCGCCCAGCAGGTTGGTGGCGATCACCGTGATGAAAATCGCCAGACCAGGGAAAACGGTCATCCACCACTCGCCGGAGCGCATGAAGTCGCGCCCGTCGTTGAGCATCGCGCCCCATTCGGGGTTCGGCGGCTGCGCGCCCAGCCCCAGAAAGCTCAGCCCGGCGGCGATCTGAATCGCGCTGGCGACGTGCAGCGTGGCGATCACGATCACCGACTGGATCACGTTGGGCAGAATGTGGATGAACATGATATGGGCGTGCGAAGCGCCCATCGCCCGCGACGCTTCGATATAAACCTTGTTCTTCTCGACCATCGTGTCGCCGCGCACGAGGCGGGCGATGGTTGGCATATTCGAGATGGCGACCGCCAGCATGGCGTTGTTCAAGCCCGTCCCCAGAATGGCGATGATGACAATCGCCAGCAGGATGCCGGGCAGCGTCATGAGCGTGTCCAGAAATCGGCTGATGATGTCATCCAGACGCCCACCGAAGTAACCGGCGAGCAAGCCCAGCACCAGGCCGGTGCTGACCGCGCCAACGACCGAAATAATGCCGACCCGCAGCGTCGTCTGCCCGCCGTATAGCACGCGCGAAAAGATATCGCGGCGCAGGTCGTCAGTTCCCATCGGGTGCAGGGTGCTGGGAGGCGCAAGCCGGTCGTCCGGGCTGTCGCTCTGGGCGATGGGGTTGTACGGCGAGATGACCGGCGCGAAAATCGTCAGGGACAGGATGACGATCAGCAGAATACCGCCAAACATCGCGGCTTTGTCGCGCAGAAACTGGCGGCGCACGAAGTACCACTGACTGCGCGACTTCGGCAGCAGCACCTGCGCCGGTCGGGTCTCCGGCGTGTTGGGCGAATTTGCTCGCTGTGCCGCGTTCTGGGAAGGATCGTGTGCAGTCATGCTCATTGGTACTGAATCCGCGGATCGATAGCGGTGTAGAGAAGATCAACCACCAGATTGATAAACACGAATGACGCCGCCGACACCAGAACGATGCCCTGCACTTCCGGGAAGTCGCGGTTGAGGATCGCGGTCACGACTTCGCTGCCCAAGCCGGGATAGACGAAGACCGTCTCGACGATCACCGCGCCGCCCAGTAGATAGCCGAACTGCAAGCCCAGCACCGTGACCACCGGGATCAACGCGTTGCGTAATGCGTGGCGGTACAGCACGAGCGACTCGCGCACGCCCTTCGCCCGCGCCGTGCGCACGTAGTCTTCGCCCAGGATATTCAACATGCTCGAACGGGTGAGGCGGGCGATGATGGCGATGCTGGGCGCTGCCAGCGTGACGCTGGGCAGTATCAGCGTCCCCAAGCCCCGGTCGCCGACGTAGGGGCGTATCCACCCCAGGTCGACGCCAAAAACAAACATCAGCATTAACCCTAACCAGAAGCCGGGAAGCGATACGCCCGCCAGCGCTCCAAAGGTCGTCACGTAATCGAAAATCGTCTCGCGCTTTACGGCGGCGATAATCCCCGCGCTGATCCCCAGCGGCAGCGCGATCACCATGACCGCGATGGCGAGCTTCAGCGTGCGGGGGAATTTGTCTGCAATGATGTCGATAATCGGCGCGCGCTTGAAAATCGAGCGCCCGAAGTCGCCGCGAATGATGCCCTTGCGTGTCCCATAGGTGTCGGGGACACCATCGTAATCGGTATCCAGCTTGACGTAGTCGTTGCCAACCAGCCAGTAGATATATTGCAGCGGCAGCGGTTGATCCAGCCCCAGGTCCCGGCGCATCTGCTCGATGGCGTCTGTGCCGACGGTGCTTTCATGGAGCATGATCGTCACTGGGTCGCCGGGGACAAGGTGGATCATCAGGAAGATCAGGATCGACACGCAAACGAGGACTAGCACAGCAGTCGCACAGCGTCGAAGGATGTAAAGTCTCAAGTCCCGTTCCCAATTCTCTCGAAGCTGATGGTCGTCTGACCGTGTTATAGCATACCCGCCGGGCTGTGCCTATGTCCTGCCAATTATTCGGCACGGACACAGGCACAACCGGCTTCAGGCGCGCTCGTCGTTACATCCGGCGAACGCTATTCCGAAAAGTAGGTGTCGTAGAAGTCGAAGAAGCCCTGCGCATCCGTCCTGAAGCCCTGCACGCGCGAACTCAGGATGAATGCCTGGTTGATCTGGTAGAACGGAATGTAGGGCATGTCATTCAGCAGGATTGACTGAATCTGCTGATAGATTTCGGCGCGCGCGGCTTGATCCAGCGTCGTGCGCCCCTGCGCCAGCAGCCCGTCGATTTCCGGGTTGTTGTAGCGCGCGGTGTTCCAGGCGCTGTCAATCGACGCGGACGAGGCGACGGTGTACAGCACGTCCGGGTCGGTCGCCGCGAACAGGAAGGTAGCGATTTCCCACTTGCCGGCGCGGATGTCGGCAAGGTATGCCGCCTGATCTTCGTTTTCGATGGTGACGTCGATGCCGAGCTTGGTCAGTTCATTGACGATGATCTGCCCGAAGGTTTCGCTGGGGAAGCCAGGAGTCTGCCCGTAGGTGATGGCGAAGGGCTGCCCGTCTTTGTCCAGGATGCCGTCGCCGTCCGCATCTGCCCAGCCGGCTTCGGCGAGCATCTGCGCCGCTTTGTCGAGATCGTAGCCGGGCCACTGATCCGCACCGTCCGTCCAGAAGCCGAGCAGGTTCGGCGTCAGGATACCAGTCGGGATCGCGCCGATACCCGCCCACACTTCGTCCAGCAGGCGCTGGCGATCCACCGCCCAGCCGAGCGCGCGGCGGGTCGCCACGTCATCGAACGGGAAGCGCGACGTGTTCAGGATGATCGAGCGCGGCACACCCGGACGGGTTGCGGTCGCAATCGCGTACATCGGGTCATCGCGGAAGGAGTCGAGCTGGTTGATCAGCGGGTTGTAGATCACGTCGATATCGCCGGTTTCGATGAGCGACATCCGGGTGCTGTCGTCGGTCACGTTCTGGACGACGAGCTGGTCAAGGTAGGCAGGACCCTGATGATCGTAGTAATCGGGCGCCCAGTTGTAATCTTCGTTGCGCGCCAGAACGATTTCTTCATCCGGGACATTGTTCACGATCTTGAACGGACCCGTCCCGACCGGATTCAGACCGAAGTCCGCGCCGTACTGGGCAACCGCTGCCGGCGAAACCGGGGCAAGCGCCGCCTGCGTCAGCGAGTCGAGGTAAGGCGCATACGGTTCCTTCATGTGGATGACGACCGTATATTCGTCCGGGGTTTCAATGCTCTCGACCGGTCCGACGATGGTCGCGGCATAGGGCGAAGCCAGCGCCGGGTCGCTGATGCGGTCGAACGAGAACTTGACCGCCTCGGCGTTCAGCGGCGTCCCATCGTGGAACATGACGCCCTGCCGCAGGTGCAGTGTCAGAGTCTTGCCATCTTCACTGGACTCAAAGGATTCCGCCAGACCGGGTACAATGGCGCCGGTGGCAGGGTCTTTGCGCAGCAGCGGGTCGTAGATAAACTGGAGGATATTGCGCCCGAACGTGGTTGAGGTCACTGCAGGGTCCAGGACGCCCCAGTCGGCATTAAACGCGAAGGTCAGCGTGCCCCCGGACACCGGCGTAGACTGTGCGGAGAGGCTGGCGAAGGGCACCAGCAACAATACAACGAGAAGCAATGCTTTCCTGAAC
This sequence comes from Anaerolineae bacterium, assembly GCA_020848855.1. Next base: position 15,335 of record JADLHH010000520.1, read on the forward strand.
ATCTCTGTCCTCCATCTCATGAACGAAACGTATCACGTCAGCCAATGCCCCGGCGAAACAGGCGAATTGGTTCGATGACGCAAGAAGACGACTTCAGTGTGATAGCGCGCTGCCTTTCCAGCCATTTGTGCCCGTGCATTCAAACAGGTATTTTTTTGTTATCGAATACCTACCCCCTCAGCTTGCCACAAGCGGCTCGACTCTGGGTGAATCGTCCGAATTCACCCCCTATGACTGGTATGCATAGAATACTGGTTAGACCAGTATAACGTGATAGATATTTCCTGTCAAAAAATCCATGACGTTCTTGTAACAATTCGACAAAAGCCGCCTGCCGCACACCTTTTTCCGCGCGCTTCGTCTTGCGACCACGCACGCCGATGCAATCCACCTCCCTTCCCGGCTCAAACCAGCCGTGCCAATCCAGCCCATGTAACCTTGACTTGCGACTGGTCATACCAATATACTGGTCGAACAGTGTAGCGCGTAATGTCAATTCGTCAAACGATGACCCCGGCGGCGAGCCGGGCGACAAGGAGAGCGTGTGGTGGACGATCCAAAACACATGGTTGCAGCTAATGTGCTGGTCTTCAATCCTCGCGGGGAAGTCCTGCTGAACAACAACCCGAAACGAAGCTGGGAAAACCCCGGTGGCAAAATCCTGGAGGGCGAAACGGTCATCGACTGCATCAACCGCTTCCTGCTCCAGCAGGCGGGCATCACCGCCGAGGTCGGCGCGCTGACCGGCGTGTATTCCAACACGCAGGCTCCGTCGCGGGTGTTTCTCTCGTTTCTGGCGACGTGGACTTCCGGCGACCTGATCGGCACGGAAGAGTGGGGCGAGACGCGCTGGGTTCCGCGCGATGAAGCGATCCCGATGATCGGGCATCCGGCGATTGTCGACCGCATCCGCGACATGTTCACGTTCATGGAGACCAAACAGGTGATCTACCGAGTTTACACCACCGACCCCTATGTGCCGATCAGTACTCGGAACATCTAGCCGCTCGAACCGAGACGCACACCGCTGTCACGAACACCCGAAAGTGGGGAATACCGAGGACATCGTTTGTAGGGGCACGGCATGCCGTGCCCACCCATATTCTTGATCTTCCTCACTCCCCAAACACCCTCACCCTTTGACCTTAACCGAGCGTGGCGCAACAAGAACCGCTAACCGCCCCAGCCTGAACGCCCGTAGGATAAACTGTAATTTGCAAGGCAATCGTTTTCTGCTAGAATAATGCAAATAGGAAAACGATTGCTTTTTCATTTTGCGCGGGGCATATATGCCGGTCACCTTACAAGATATTGCCAAAGCTGCCGACGTCTCGGTGTCCACGGTTTCACGGGTGCTCTCCAACAGCAAACACCCGCTCAACGACGAAACCCGGCAGCGGATTCTGCAAATCGCCCAGCAGATGGGCTACACCCCCAACCTGCTGGCGCGCAGTCTGCGCAAGGAACAATCGTTTTCGGTCGGCATTGTCGTCGACAACATCGACAGCATCTTCGCCCCCCAAATCATCCGGGGGATACAGGACACCCTCAAGCCCGCCCGCTATACCTGCCTGATCATCAACTCGGACTGGGATCGCAGCCAGGAGGAAGCCTCGGTTCGCGAATTGATCAGCCGCTCCGCTGATGGGCTGATCTTCGTGGATACGTGGCTGCACCCCGCCAATATCCCCGCCGAAAACATCTCGATCCCCTGCCTGTACGTGAACCGAATCTTCAATTCGGGCAACAGCATCGGTCCCGACGACCAGTACGGGGCGCGGCTGGCGGTCGAGCATCTCGCCCGGCTGGGACACCGCCGCATCGCCTTCATCGGCGGACCGGAAGGCTGGGACGCGAGCCGCGCCCGCCTGCTGGGATATCAGTCCGTCGTTCGGGAACAGGGGCTGGTTTTCAAGCCGGAGTATATCGAGGTGGGCGATTGGGATATTCCGAGCAGCTACGAGGCGACCACCCGCCTGCTGGCGCTCGCCGAGCGCCCAACCGCGATCTTCGCCGCCAACGACGTGATGGCGCTGGGGACAATCTACGCCCTGCAGGATGCCGAGCTAAAAATCCCCGGCGATATGGCGCTGGTCGGCTATGACGACCAGGATTTTTCCAGCTTCAGCAATCCAACGCTCACGACGATCACCCTGCCCGCCTACGAAATGGGGCGAAAAGCCGGCGAGCTGCTCCTGCAGCAGTTGGGCGGCGCTGCCGACACGGCGAAGCCCCAGCTTGTGAAAGGCGAGCTGACCATCCGCGAGTCGTGCGGCGACCCGCGCGGGCAGGGCATGGTGAAGACCGCGCAGCGCCCGAACCACTCACCGCGCGTTGTTCCGACGCTGTCCATCACCCGAGAGACACATTCCGTGATATCAACCGAACCGCAAAAACTCACCCCGGTATCTTTCCAGAAGGTCGTGATTGACGACGCTTTCTGGTCGCCGCGCCAGATCACCAACCGCACCAGGACTATTCAGGCGATTTACGGCAAGCTTCAGGAGATCGGCTATATCGACGCGCTCAAGCTGGAGTGGCGTCCCGGTATGCCCAAGGAGCCGCACATCTTCTGGGAATCCGACCTCGCCAAGTGGATCGAGGCGGTCAGCTACACGCTGGCGACCTACCCCGACCCTGAACTGGACGCCCTGCTCGATCAGATCATCGCCCTGCTGGCGTCGGCGCAGCAGCCCGACGGCTACCTCAACGCCCACTTCACGGTCGTCGAGCCGGATAAGCGCTGGGCGAACCTGCGCGACTGGCACGAGCTTTACTGTGCCGGGCATCTGATCGAGGCGGCGGTCGCCCACTATCAGGCGACCGGCAAGCGTTCCCTGCTGGACGTGATGTGCCGCTATGCCGATTACATCGAGTCGGTCTTCGGAACAGAGCCGGGCAAGAAGCGCGGCTATCCGGGGCACGAGGAAATCGAGTTGGCGCTGGTGAAGCTCTATCGCGCCACCGGCGAAGAACGCTACCTGCGTCTGGCGCAGTATTTCGTCGAGGAACGCGGGCAGCAGCCCCATTACTACGATATCGAGGCGCGCCAGCGCGGCGAAGACCCGGCGGATTTCTGGGCGAAGACCTACGAATACAACCAGTCGCACAAGCCTCTGCGCCAGCAGGATCAAGCCGTCGGACATGCGGTGCGCGCCATGTATCTGTACTGCGCCGCCGCCGATCTGGTGTACGAGACGGGCGACGCCGAACTCCTGCGTGTCTGCGAGCGCCTGTACGAAAGCGTTGTCGAGCGGCAGATGTACGTCACCGGCAGCATCGGACCCGGTCGCCACAACGAAGGCTTCACCCGCGATTATGATCTGCCCAACGACACCACCTACGCCGAAACCTGCGCCGCCATCGGGCTGTTCCTGTGGATGCACCGCATGGTGCACATCGACGGCGACGGCAGATACAGCGACGTGATGGAGCGGGCGCTGTACAACGGCATCCTGTCGGGCATCTCGCTCGATGGGCAGCGCTACTTCTACGAAAATCCGCTCGCCGTCGACCGCCAGAACGAAGGCTTCCGGCGCAAGCCGCACCACCGCCAGTCGTGGTACGGGACTGCCTGCTGCCCGCCCAACATCACCCGCCTGCTGGCGTCGCTCGGCGGCTACATCTATTCGCAGAGCGAAACCGATGCCGTTGTTCACCTGTACGTGCAGGGGCGGGGCGAAATTCAGGTCGCCGGGCAAGCCGTGACGCTCGTTCAGGAGACGAATTATCCCTGGGATGGCGCGATCACGATCCGCGTGCAGCCGGAACAGCCCGCCCGCTTCGGACTCCGCCTGCGCATCCCCGGCTGGTGTCATCAGGCGACGGTGCAGGTCAACGGCGAAACGTGGAGCGCCCAGCCGGAACGCGGCTACGTGCGCCTCGAACGCCTGTGGACGGCGAGCGACACCGTTACCCTCAGCCTGTCGATGCCGGTCGAGCGCGTTTACGCCCATCCTAAGGTCAAAGCCGACCGGGGGCGCGTCACCCTTCAGCGCGGACCGGTCGTGTACTGTCTCGAAAGCGCCGACAACGGCGGCAGCCTCGACGAAATCAGCCTGCCGACCACCAGCGTCCTCGAAGCCCGCTACGAGCCGGAACTGCTGGGCGGCGTCGTCAGCATCAGCGGCGAAGCGCAGCGCCCGGCAGCCGCCGAATCGATATACGCCGACCATCCGCCGGCAAAAGAGACCGTCGCCTTCAAAGCCATCCCTTACTGCTTCTGGGATAACCGCGACTCCGGCGACATGCTGGTATGGATCAACGAAAGCTAACACATTTAGAAGGAGGGTTTAGCGAGTTCAAGCAGCCTGCGTTTTATCCGTCGCTATTTTAACGAAAGTGCGAAAATCATGAAGCTGTTCAAACGACTTCCCTTTGTACTGTCAGCCGTCTGTATCGTGCTCCTGCTGGTGGTTAGCCCCCTTGCCGCCCAGGACAGCGTCACCCTCACCTTCATGTTCTGGGGCGATCCGTCAGCTCCCGCCTACTGGCAGCCGATGGTTGACGCCTTCATTGCCGACGGGCATCCGAACGTCACCGTCAACTTCATCCACCAGCCGGACGAATATGAGACCAAGCTCCAGACGCTGATCGCCGCCGGACCCGGACCGGACGTGTTCCTGCTCAACTCGAACCAGATTCTGCGCTTTGCCGACGAAGGCGTGATCCTCGACCAGCAGCCGTACTACGACGCGGCGGGCATCAACGTTGACGAGACGTTCGTCGATGCCGCCATCTGGCGTCACAACGACGAGCTGCTGACCGTCGCTCCGTCGATGCACTCGATCATCCTGTTCTACAACAAGTCGATGTTCGACGCCGCCGGTGTCGCCTACCCGCCCACCCAGGCTGACCAGGCGTGGACGTGGGATCAGTTTGTCGAGACGGCGCGCTCGCTCACCAGCGGCGAAGGCATGGACAAGGTCTACGGCGTGTACGTCGCGCCCTGGTCGACCATCTGGACGCCCTTCATCTTCTCGAACGGCGGAAGCTGGTTCAACGACGACGTGACCGAACTCACGCTCAATTCGCCGGAAGCGGTCGAAGCGCTGACCAACATGGCGAACCTGCGCCTGACGGAAAACGTCGCCCCGACGCTCGATATCGCCGACTCGATTGGCTGGGATGTCATGATCCAGTCGGGCAAGGTTGCCATGTTCATCGACGGGACGTGGAACATGCCCACCATGATCGACACCTGGGGGTCTGACCTGGGCATCGGCGTGCTGCCGATGTACCAGGAATACCGCACGGCGACGTTCTCCGACCCGCCGGTCATCTGGAGCGGCTCGCCCAACAAAGACCTCGCCTTCGAATTCGCCCGCTTCATCAGCGACCCCAACCTTCAGCTCGACGTTTACAAGGCTGGCAACGGTGTGCCGACCGACCGTTCCTACCTGAGCGGCGACGGGCTGCAGTGGCTCGATGGCACGAACCTGCCGGAGCATTATGACACGGTCGTCGTCGATAATCTCAACTACAGCGGCGTCATGCCCGGCAAGGTCACCGCACTGATGCCGGCAATCGAATGGCCCGTCGTCATGAATACCCTCATGCCCGCCTTCCGGGGCGAAATGGACATGCAGGCGGCCATGGACGCAGCCCACGACGCCGCCGAGCCGGTTCTGGCTGGCGAGTCATAATTTCCCGGTTTCACACTCACGAGGGAAAGACGGAATTTCGTTTTCCCTCGTGAGCTTCTGTCCACCACCTTTCAGGACACGTCTTTATGCAAACCACCTTGACGCGGACTCATCCGAGGAAGAAATCCAGCCCGCTCGCCCGCCAGGAGACGATTTTCGGCATCCTGTTCGCCATGCCCGCCATCCTCGGCTTGCTCCTGTTTTCGGTCGGACCGATCCTGGCGTCGTTCGGCATCAGCTTCACCAACTGGAGCCTGCTCGCCGCGCCGGAATGGGTCGGCATTGAGAATTACCAGAAGATGCTCTCCGACCCGCTGGTCGGGCTGTCGCTGGGCAATACCGCCAAGTATGCGCTCATGGCGATCCCCATCGGCTTGATCGCCAGCCTGTCGGTCGCCATTCTGCTCAACCAGAAGGTGCGCGGGCAGCGGGTGTTCATGCTGGCGTTCTACCTGCCCTCGATTTTACCAGCGGTCGCCGTGACGGTCGTCTGGCTGTGGCTGCTAGACCCGAATTTCGGGCTGGTCAACCTCGGTCTGCATTCGCTGGGGCTGCCCACGCTCGGCTGGCTGTCCGACCCGAATCTGGTGATGCCGTCCTTCGTGCTGATGTCGGTATGGGGCGCGGGCGGCGGCGCGATCATCTTCCTCGCCAGCCTGCAGGGCGTTCCCCGCGAGCTGTACGACGCGGCGATGGTCGACGGCGCGGGCAACTGGAAATGCTTCCGCCACATCACCCTGCCGATGATCTCGCCGGTGATCTTCTTCAGCCTAATCACCGGGACAATCGGCGCGCTCCAGACCTTCACCCAGGGCTATCTGATCGGCGGCGGGCGCGACAACGCGGGCTTGTTCTACAACCTGTACCTGTACAACAAAGCCTTCCAGCAAGGCAACATGGGCTACGCCGCCGCGCTCGCCTGGCTGCTATTCGTGATCATCCTGCTGCTCACCCTGCTGATCTTCCGCTCGTCCAGCCTGTGGGTCTTCTACGAAAGCCGCGCGCGGGAGCAAGCCTCATGAGCGCACAGGCAAAAACCTTCCCCGGCTCGCTCAAGGTGGATACGGCGCGCTTCTCTCCGGGGCGCGCGCTCAACCGTATTCTGGTTTACGCGCTGCTGCTGTTCGGCGTTGTGATGGTCATCCTGCCGCTGGTCTGGATGGTCTCCACCTCGCTGAAGCCGACCAATCAGGTCTTCAAGATGCCGCCGCAGTGGATTCCCGACCCGATCCAGTGGTCGAATTACGAGCAGGCATTATTGGGCTACAACCCCAACTTCCTCATCTTCATCAAGAACACGCTGTTGATCGAAGTACTGGTCGTGCCCGGCATCCTGCTGACCAGCTCGCTCGCCGCCTACAGCTTCAGCCGCCTGCGCTGGCCCGGGCGCGACCTCGTCTTTATGGCGATTCTCGCCACGATGATGCTGCCCGGCGCGGTCACGCTCGTGCCGACCTTCATCGCCTGGTCGCGGCTCGGCGCGATTGATACTTTCACGCCGCTGATTCTGCCGGCGTGGTTCGGCGGCGGCGCGTTCAATATCTTCCTGCTGCGCCAGTTCATGCTCAACATCCCGCGTGACCTCGAAGACGCGGCGCGCATCGACGGCGCGGGCTACTTCTACATCTACTGGCACGTCATCCTGCCGCTGGTGCGCCCCGCCCTGACCGCTATTGCCATCTTCACGTTCATCGGCGTCTGGAACGACTTCTTCGGTCCGCTCATCTACCTGAACAGCAACCGCAATTTCACCATCGCGCTGGGGCTGACGCTGTTCAAGCAGCTTTACGGCACGAAGTGGAACCTGTTGATGGCGGCGTCGGTCGCCACGATGATCCCGATCATCGTCATCCTGTTCATCTTCCAGCGCCGCATCATTCAGGGCGTGAACCTCACCGCCGGGCTGAATGGCTGACCCGATGAATTCGGAACGAGTGTAAGTGTATGAGCTACTCGCGCAGAGACTTTCTGAAATCCGCTAGCCTGTGGGCAGCCGGAGGATGGTACGCGATGAACGCAGGATGGCTGCAGGCGGCACGGCAGACTGGCTCGCCCTTCCAGGTGGGCTTCAACGCGGAACGGGGCTTGATCGCCAGCCTGAAATACCTCGGCGACCGCTTCGACACTGATTTCCTGCTTGGCAACGGTATCGGCTCGGTCGAGATCAAATACCGGTTTCCCGGCGGACACTGGCAGGAAGCCAAAAGCGTCGTCTCCGACGACACCCGCGAAGTCACGTCGGCTCAGCCCGGCGACCTGACCGTCGTCTACGAGCGCGACTCGACCAAAACCAAAGGCATCAGGGCGTTCGCGCTGCGCGAGCATTACTGGCTGGATGGTGATGCGCTCGACTGGGAAATCACACTGCACAACAAGACCGATCAGCCGCTCGAAATCGGCGATCTCGGTCTGCCGCTGCTGTTCAACACCAACTACGTCAGCGACTCGCTCACCACCTACACCCAGCGCGTGATCCGCCACAGCTATATCGCCGGGCACGGCTCGTTCATCACCGTCATGCGCCCCAACGGCGTCGGACCATTTCTGGTGATGACGCCGCACGCCGGCACGAAGCTCGAATACTTCCACCACGACCTGACATCCGGCGCGTGGGAAGGCATCTACACTGCCTATGTTCATTCCGGGGCGTGGGCAGAAGCCGAAACGCGCGGCGTGTGGCGGCAGCCGCAGACTAGCCTCATCCTCGCCCCCGCCGAAGAAGCGACCTATGGCTTCCGGCTGCGCTGGGCGCCGGATTACGCGGCGGTGCGCGACATCCTCTATGACGAAGGACTGTTCGACGTGCAGGTCGCGCCCGGCATGAGCGTCCCGACCGACCTCGACGTGCTGCTGTCGATCCGCACGCGCCAGCGCATCGACGCGCTCGAACTCGAACACGCCGACCAGACCACGCTCGACTATCTGGGCGAGCCGGAGCCAGATCGCCACGTCTACCGGCTGCGCTTCGCCCTCCTGGGCGAAAACCGCGTCACGCTGCGCTGCGGCGACGACCTGCGCCACTATCTCGAATTCTTCGTCACCGAGCCGGTCGAGACGGTCATCCGCAAACGCGCCGCCTTCATCGCCGCCAACCAGCAGATCCGCGATTCTTCCAAGTGGTACGATGGCTTATTCTCGCTCTGGGACATGCAGGCGCAAACCCTGCGCAGCCCGGACGACACCGGCGGGCTGCATCCTTACATGGTTGGCGGCTCGGACGACCCGACGCTGTGCAAGGCGACGCTGATCGCGGTCAAGAACGTGTCCATGCCCGACGCCGCCGAAATCGAAGCGGTCGAGTATTACCTGGAGCGCTTCGTCTGGGGCAAGCTCCAGCGCACCGATGCCGAGCAGCCGCATCCTTACGGCATTTACGGCTCGGATAACTGGTACGTCAACCGCAACAGCGAGATTGGCTACGATTCGGGCGGCTTGGGGCAGGAGCACATGTGGCGCACCTTCGACTACACCCACATGTTCATGCTCTACTTCGCCATGTACCAGATCGCCGACTATTACCCGGCGCTCACGCATTACCTCGACAAAGCCGGCTATCTGGAACGCGCCTTCGGGACTGTCCGTGCCTTCTTCGTCGTCCCCTACAATATCAAAATGGGCGAGCGCTGGGCGTTTCGCGGCTGGTGCGACTGGGCGTACAAGCAGGGCAATTTCCACGAGCTGGTTATCCCCCGGCTGATCGACGCGCTTGAGCGCGAAGGGCGCGCCGACGATGCCGGCTGGCTGCGCGGCGAATGGGAGAAGAAGGTCAAGTATTTCGTCTACGATCACCCCTATCCGTTCGGCTCGGAGATGTTCTTCGACACGACCGCCTTCGAATCCACCCACGCCATCGCCCGTTACGGCTTAGAGCACGACCTTCAGCCGGACGAAAATTTGTGGCAGGACAAGAATTCCGGCGAATGGTACTCGCACCCGTCGGTGAGCAAAGCCGATTTCCGAGCCTTCATGGACAAGGAGATCATCGCCAATATCGCCGCGCGCGGCTGGCTGGAAACCAGTTTCTACCAGCTTGGCAGCGACATCCGCCAGCACGGCAATTCCAACTACCTGCTCAGCTACATGACCCAGATGGGCGGCTGGTCGATCTTCGACTACGCGCTCTACTACGCCGACCAGCCGGCGGACTATCTGCGGCTGGGCTATGCCTCACTGCTCGACAGTTGGGCGCTGGTCAATAGCGGCACCCCGGAAACCGGCTATGGCTGCTGGTTCCCCGGCGCGGGCAACGACGGCGCGGCGGGCTGGGGCTTCGAGCCGGAGAAATACAGCACGCCCTGGGACGGCATCCCGCAGGGGCGCGGCATCTGGTCGTATGACGGCGAAATCGACAACGGCTTCATCGGCGCAATACAGGCGGCAGGTGCTGCCGTCATCGACGACCCGCTGTTTGGCTACGTCGCCTACGGGGCGGCGCTGACCATCGCCGGCGACCGTTACGAAATCCGCCTGAAAGACGGCATCCGCCAACAGCTACACCTGCTCCATACCGACCCGCGCCTGCATCTGATCCTCGACCGGGACGGCTTTTCGGCAGCCGCGCCCGTGATCGCCCATGCCGACCTATCACGGATCGAATTTGATGTCGAGAACCGTTACCCCGCCGAGACCCACACGACGACGCTCCACGTTGACGGGCTTGCGGGCGGCGAGTACGAGCTTTCGCTGAATGGGCAGGTGCAGTACCGTTTCGGCAGCGACCGGCAGCTCCATACGCTGACGATCACGGGGGAAACCGACTCGCACGTCGTCATCCAGCGGCTTACAGGCTGATTGAAACAGACGGTCTGCTGCGTGGATCAGGCGTCGGAGCGGGTGGTTTCGCGGACGATCAGTTCGGTGCTGAGCAGCGTCAAGCCCCGGATGCGCAGCCCCTTGATCTGCCCTAACAACTGGCGCGCGGCGCGCCGCCCCAGTTCCGTCACGTCGGCGGCGACGGTGGTTAGCCCGGCTTGCGCCGCTTCTGGTCCGTCGCCAAAGCCGACGACGGCGACATCATGCGGGATGCGCCGCCCGCTCAACTGGACTGCGTGCATCGCCGCTTCCGCCATCAGGTAGTCCGAAGCGACGACGGCGTCAAAATCCGCGCCAGAGGCGAGAAATTCGCGCATCGACTCGGCGGCGGTTTCCGGCGAAAATTCGCCGCGCAGGTAGTATTCTGGCGGAACCTGTAGGTTGTAGCGCATGACTTCCTGCTGGAAAGCGGTGTAGCGCTGGATGCCGTCCGTCTGGCTGAGGATGCCGCCGATGAACACCGGTTGGCGACAGCCGCGCTCCACGACCAGATGCTCCATCAGCATGGCGATACCCTGCCGGTTGTTCGACATCACGCCGGGGATGTGCCCGCCCGCGAGCTGGTGGCTGACCAGCGACAGCGGCACAGCCCGCGCATCCAGTTCGCGCAGGATGGCGTCGGGCAGGACTCCGGTGACGACCAGCGCTCCGGCGAGCCGCTCCCCCTGCGTCGGCAGGTCGCTGATGCGGACGGGCGGAACCGGCACTTCGATGACGGCGGCTTGATAACCGGACTGGTCGATGACCTCGCGCGCCCCGGCGATCACGTCGCGCTGGAACACCTCGGATGGGAAGTTGGTGAAAATCTCGATCACCCGCCGGCTCATAAAATGTCTAGCTCCTGATGCAGCGCCAGCGCCGCCGCGCCGATGGCGCTCAGGTTGCCGGAATATGCCAGCGAGAACCGCACCGGGCGAATGACTTCGGGCGGAAGCTGCGTCTCTGTCTTGACGATCACCTGATTCAGGAACGCTTCGCCCAGATTCACGATCGGTCCCGCCAGCGAGATATGATGCGGGCGCAGCAGCCCGATGATCCACACCATGATCCGCGCCA
>JADLHH010000521.1 GCA_020848855.1 Anaerolineae bacterium
CGCGGCGGCTCGGTGGGTGTCAAGACAACGTGCTCCCGGTGCGGCGAAAACGCCTATTGAACCACACTGCGCACGAAAATCACAGCGTTTTCGCTTAACACAGTCTGCGGGGAATACGGCGGTGAGGTTTGTTTGCTCGCCTCTGTGGTCTCGGTGATAAAAACCTTACCCGCGCACCTTCGGCAGCAGAATGCGGAACACGCTCCCGTGACCGGGTTCGCTCTCAACCTCGATTTTGCCCCGATGTCCCTCGATGATCTTCCTGGCGATACTCAGCCCAACGCCCGTGCCGCCGCCGGAGCCGCGCGCTGGGTCGGCGCGGTAAAACTGCTCGAAAATATGCCTGATCTTGTCCGGCTCGATGCCCATGCCGGTATCGCGCACCTGCACGATGACGTGCGTGTCGCTGGCGCTGGTCTCTACCATCACCGTGCCCCCCTCACCCGTGTAGTTCAGCCCGTTCAAAATCAGATGCTTGAGCGCCAGCTTGAACTGCTCCGGGTCGAGCAGCACGTCGGGCAGGTCGGAGGCGCAGCGGCAGGCGAGCGTCTGTTTCTTGCGCAGCGCCGTGCTCTGGTGATCGCGAATCGCCTGCTCGACCAGCTCGTTCAGGCTCACCCGCCGCACCTTGAAATCGCCGGTGTCCACTTTGTCGAGCCGCGCCATGTTGATCAGGTCTTCGAGCAGGCGCTGCATATGGATCGCTTCGGATTGCAGCACGTCGATCTGGTGCTGCTGGCGCTGCGGCTCTTTCGCCAGCCGCTCGATCAGATAGATGCTGGTGTTGATCACCGAAAGCGGCGTGCGCAGGTCATGCGACAGGTCGCTGATGAACTTTTGCAGCGCCTGGACTTTCTCGCGCTCGACCAGCAGCTCTTCCTCGCGCTTCCGCTCGGTGATGTCGCGCACCGAGATGACACGCACCATTTCGCCCCGATACCACTGCGTTTTGCCGCGCAGTTCCGCCTGAATCGACGCGCCGGTCTTGTGACGCAGCAGCAGTTCGTAGGGGTCTTCGGAATTCGTCTCCGAGACTGCGCGCGCGGTGGGCAGCGAGGCTGGCTCGATGAAATCGAAGGTGTTCTGCCCGATTAGCTCGTCGGGCTTATAGCCCAGCAGGTCTTCGATTGCCGGGTTCACGTCGCGGATGATGCCGTCCTTGTGGATGACGATTGCCTCGGACGTGGCTTCCAGCAGCCCGCGGTAGCGCGCTTCGCTGTCGGTCAGGGCGCTCGCCTGCTCGTCGAGCAGCTTGACGTAGCGGTCACGCCACACCGACGCGATCAGCACGAGCAGCGCGATCACCACCGTGAAGTAAAAGACTGGCGTCGTGTCGAAGAACGACACCTTGACGATCATCGGCACGACCACAATGCCGATCAGGTTGGCGACGATCAGCACGAGCATACTGCGCAGCGGCAGCAGCAGGTACGCCACCAGAATCGCCAGCGTGATCCACATCAGGGTTTGTTCGGGCGCGCTGATGCTGCCCACGCCGAGCCGAACCAGCGTATTGGTGAACGCTGCCGCCGAGATCAGCAGCGAGAGCGCCAGCGCCGCCGTCCCGTAAAACCCGATGCGATTGAGCAGATACAGGATCGCCAGCACGAGGAAGTCGACCACCACGAACGCCGCGCCGTTGCCCGCGCTGTCCCACAGCATGAGGAATGCCAGCGACGCGAACACCACGACCAGCAGGTAGTTCAGCAGCCGCGCCTGCTGGTGCTGCGCCGGGTCGATCACCCGGTGACGCAGCGGTTCGATCCACTGGACAAAGCGCTTCCACCAATCGAGGACAGGCGGCACACGGACTCCTCACGTTCGTCGTTATGTCATGAGTATAAGCGCACATCGACACTATTTCGCCATGAGCTTCGTATTACTTCGCCCAAAAAGGGTAAAATCTGCTGCTTCCTACGTTCGCGTGTTATACTGAAATGACGCAAGTCATTAAGGGAGAAATCCAAATGGTTATTGCCGTCTCGGATACCACCTACGACATCGGCAAGATTGCCGATTTGCTGGGGAACGAAGCCGACGCCCTGCTGAACCATACCAGCCAGACGATCAGCAAGGACGTGCTGCATCTGCCCGGTCCCGATTTTCTCGACCGGGTGTGGACGAATTCGGATCGCAGCCCGCAGGTACTGCGCAGCCTTGCCGCCATGTACGATCACGGGCGGCTCGGCGGCACGGGCTACCTGTCGATCCTGCCGGTCGATCAGGGCATCGAACACTCGGCGGGCGCGTCGTTCGCCAAGAACCCGGCATACTTCGACCCGGAAAACATCGTCAAGCTGGCGATTGCGGGCGGCTGCAACGCCGTCGCCTCGACTTTCGGCGTGCTGGGCGCGGTCGCCCGCAAATACGCCCACAAAATCCCGATGATGGTCAAGATCAACCACAACGAGCTGCTGACCTACCCCAACAAGTTCGATCAGGTGATGTTTGGGCAGATCGAGCAGGCGTGGAACATGGGCGCAGTCGCCGTCGGCGCGACGGTGTACTTCGGCTCGGACGAAAGCACCCGCCAGTTGGTCGAGGCGTCGAAAGCCTTCTACCGCGCCCACGAGCTGGGCATGGCGACGGTGCTGTGGTGCTACACCCGCAACCCCGGCTTCAAGGTCAACGGTGTGAATTACGAGACCGCCGCCGACCTGACCGGGCAGGCGAACCACCTCGGCGTGACCATCGAGGCGGACATCATCAAGCAGAAGCTGCCGACCGTCAACGGCGGGTTCAAGGCGCTCAACACCGGCAGTTCGTCCTACGTC
>JADLHH010000522.1 GCA_020848855.1 Anaerolineae bacterium
AACGGCGGCTCGCTCGTCCCGACCACCTCGATCCTGTGTGTGGTCGACAGCGACGACAACATCCTCTACGAGTATGAAGATGGCTGCCCGCGCGGCAATACCACGCCGCAGACCGTCGCCCGCGAAGGCTACGGCAGGCAGGTGGTCGACCCGCGCATCGCCTTCGTCATCAGCGATATCCTCAGCGATAACGCGGCGCGTACGCCGGCGATGGGCGCGAACAGCCCGCTCAACACCGGCAGCCTGCGCACCTCGGTCAAGACCGGCACGACCGACAATTTCAAGGATAACTGGACAGTCGGCTTCACCCGTAACGTCGCCGTCGGCGTATGGGTCGGCAACAGCAACGGCGACCCGATGACCGGCAACACCTCCGGCTTGACTGGCGCCGCGCCTATCTGGAACACCGTCATCAACGGCATCTACAGCAATAACGGTATGCTGGCGCGCTTCGCCGTCGATGGCAGCCTGTTCGCCGACCAGTTGAACCCGCCGTCCGGCATGTCGCTGCGCAGCATTTGCAGCATCGACGCGCTGCGCGAGCCGGCGACCGACTGTTCGACCAACACGGTCAACGAGTGGTTCCTCGACAGCTCCGCCGGCATCCCCGACGCGCAGGGCAACTTACAGTTCCCGGCGCAGACGCCGCCGACGCCCAACACCCCGCCGACCACCGGACCCTGGCTGCAGGAAATTCAGCCGAGCATCTTCAGCGTGCTGGTCAACCCGATTGACCCGAACATCGCCAACGCGATTGTGTTTTCGGTGCAGCCGGGGCAGCCGCAGCCGCCCGCGCCGCTCTACTGTCAGGTTCCAATCGAGGTGGCGGGCAGCGCGTCGTCGGCGCGGCAGCAGTTGTTCATCGCCCCGCCGCCCGTGCCCGCCGACGCCGTGCAGGCGGAAAACTGGGCGCGCGCCAATGGCTACGCCTTCCTGCCGACCATCGCCTGCACGATTGACCTGCTCAATTCCAGCGGTCCCACCGTGATCACGGCGTTCATCAGCCAGCCGTCGCCGGGGCAGGTCGTCAGCGCCGGTTTCCCGGTCGCCGGGACGGTGCAGTTCAGTTCGCAGCAGGCGCAGTACTGGAAGCTGGAACTGCACGGCGGGCAGTTTGGCGATAACTGGGTGACGATGAACGACGTGCAGTACAACAACGTCATCAACGGGCAGTTGACGACTCTGCCCGGACTTGCGCCCGGCAGCTACGACATTCAACTGGTGGTCGTCGGCAACGACGGCAACTACGTCCAGACGCCGTACCGGGTGAACTTCACGGTGCAGTAGCGATTGCCACTCAAGATCGGATCACGTAGGGGCGGGTTTCAAACCCGCCCCGTTCTGTATTAACACCATACCACCGTTATCGACCCTGACAAGGCACATGCGTCCGACATATGTACACTTTTTTCAACGCCGGACGTTAAACCGCAGCATCGGAAAATCCGTCAGGCAGGTCATGTCAAGTTCATCGACCGAAGCGGTCTCGACAAAATCCTCGATGAGCCGTTTCAAGCACGGCACAACCGGGATGTGATGCCCCTGATCGGGCAGCGTGACCAGGAGGCTGTTCGACCACAGTTGGCTTGCCCCTGCCATATTGTCGGGCGGGTCTTGCGGGTCGGCTTCGCCGTTGAGCATCAGCACCGGAACCGCCGACGGCACCAGCGGCGTGTTGCGCGCCTGTTCCTGCGCCGGCGGGAGATAGGTGCAGGTCTGCACGCGCTCCTCAGCGCTGGCGACCTGCGAAGCGGTATAGTACGAGTCCGGGCTGTTTTGCGCGACGGCTTCCGGTGAAAATTGCGACCAGGCGTCGAAACACATGACCACCAGCGGCATCACGGGAAGCCCGGACTGCCTGTTGAGCTGGACATACGCGCCGAAGGGCTTCAGATCGCCGCTCGTATAGGCGTCGTGAATGAGGCGCGGCAGTTCGCCGGCAGTCTCCACACCCAAGAGAAGCGAATGTACAACCTGGCTCACGAGGCTGGGCGTCACGAGAACGGGCGCGCCAGTGACCGGGTCTTTGAGTCCGATGTCCGGCGGTTCGCTTTCAAGCCGCTCCATCAGGGCGACGAATTCGGCGCGCACGTTCGGATAAGCGGCGCCGCAGCGTGTGTCGGCTTCGCATTTCGCCAGCACGAAATCGAGCGCGCGCTGGCTGTTGTAGGCGACCCATTCGAACATCGGCATGTCCAGCAGGCTGCCGCTGATGAGCGTGACGGAGCGGACATGCTCCTCATGATCCCGCAGATACACCTGGGCTGCCGTCGCCCCGTAAGAGCCGCCATAAATGTTGATGCGGTCGTAACCCAGCGCGGCGCGCACGTCGTCGATGTCGTCCATAGCGATGGCGGTCGTATAGAAGCGCGGATCGCCGTTGAGGTTTTCCAGACAGTCGCGCGCATAGTCGGTGATCGAAAATTCCGGGCTGCCTGCGACTTCCACGTCGGGCATGGGGCACATGATCGGATTCGACGCGCCGACGCCGCGCTGATCGACGAATACGAGGTCATGGTTTTGGAGCAGCGGCGATAGCAGAGAAATCGCCCCAACAATATCGTCGGTTGCCGCTACGCCGGGTCCGCCGGCGAGCCAGAAGATCGGATCGGGGTTGACCGGGCTGCCAGTCGCCGGGATAACCACCACGTTGACGTCAATCTTCCGTCCATCCGGCGTCATCCGGTCTTCGGGCACGCGCAGGATTCCACATCTTGCCTGCATCCCTCCGCGAACACACGGCGAAAGCTCAAGCGGAGCAGCGTCCGGTTGCGCCTCCGCTCGCACCGGCTGGACGATGGACGCTGGAAAACCGAGGATAGCGATCAATATCAGGGTGAGGCTACAGGTGACGACCGCTGCTTTCATGGTGAATCCCTCGACCGCTGCGGCGATCACTTTGCCGCAGACTCGATGCTTTCTTTGTGAATTATAACACAATTCGAAGGTCGAGAGCCGTGATGTACACTTTTCGCTGTCCCGTTTGATTGCCTCACCCACGCGAACAAGCGTACAATAGCAGCGTGATGATTGTGGAGTCGGTCATATGTCCGTACAAATCACGATACCGGAGCAGGCGATTGCCGAATTTTGCCAGCGGTATCACGTGCGTAAATTGTCGCTGTTCGGCTCGGTGCTGCGCGACGACTTTCGCCCGGACAGCGATCTGGACGTGCTGATCGAGTTCGAGCCGGGCAAAACGGTTGATTTCTTCATATTCATCGACATGCAGGACGAACTCAGCGAATTGTTCGGCTATCCGGTCGATCTAAATACGCCGAATTTTCTGAGCCGTTACTTTCGGGATAAGGTGATGGCGAACGCGCGAGTGCTGTATGAACGAAATGGATGAAGCTCGCTTTCGTCATATGCTGGATGCTGCCCACGCAGCGATACTGTTTGTTGAAGGCAAGACGCGCGAGAATCTCGAAACCGACTTGATGTTTTCATTTGCCCTGGTGCGAGCAATTGAGGTTGTGGCGAAGCAGCCTCTCGGATCACGAAAGAAGAACAGCAGAATTACCCGCAAATTCCCTGGAAAACGATCACCGGGATGCGCAATAAGATCGTTCACGACTATTTTGACATTGACTATGATGTGGTCTGGGATACGGTCAAGCTGCGAATCCCGGAACTCATCACTGAACTGAAGAAGATTCTCCCGACGAGTAAGGATTAGCCACTATGGGTTCAGCCGACCACCGCGAAAAAGCCGGGCACGACCCCGTGACGATTGCCATCGTCACTGTCAGCGACACGCGCACGCCGGAGACCGACACCAACCGCCACTACATCGAGCGGCGCATGGCGGAGCTGGGGCACATCGTCGCCGCCTACCGGCTGATCAAGGACGAGCCGGATCAGGTGGCGGCGGCGCTCGACGAACTCGCCGCGCTGCCGGACGTGCGCATCATCCTGTTCAACGGCGGCACCGGCATCAGCCCGCGCGACACCACCTTCGACGTGATCAGCCGGATGCTCGACAAGACGCTGCCCGGCTTCGGCGAACTGTTTCGGATGCTCAGTTGGGATGAGATCGGCGCGGCGGCGATGCTCAGCCGGGCGACGGCGGGCGTCTACCAAAAGACGCTGGTGTTCTCGATGCCCGGCAGCCCCAACGCCGTGCAGGTCGCGCTCGAAAAGCTGATCCTGCCGGAGATCAACCATCTGGCGTGGGAGATCGTCCGCAAATGAGTCCGCTCCGCCGCGTCATTCAGGTGATCACCGGTATCGTGGTTGCCGCCTGCGCCGTCGGCGGATTTCTGGGGCTGCGGGCGCTGGTCTGGCGACAGGAATACCACATCCTCGCCATGATCGAAGCCGGGATCATCCTCAGCCTGGGCATCACCGGCGTGATCGGCGTGGCGTATTTTCTGCTGGGCGACCTGCTGGGGCGCTTGCTCGGCATCGACTGGATCAGCATCCAGTTCGGCGCGGTGCTCGGCGCGCTGCTGTACGGCGGCTACAACGCCATCACGCCGCTGACCATGCTCAGCTTCGGCGAGACTCCGGCGTGGCGCGCCCTGCAGGGCGGCGTCGATGGCGTGTGGATCGGCGCGCTGCTCGGCTGGCTGACGCTGTTCGTCAGCGCCCGCCCGCTGCACCTGGATCGCGCCGGGCTGACGCGCTTTCTGATCCTGTATGTGACGTTGATCCTGCTGGCGTGGCTCATCCTGTGGGTGGGGAGCAACACGCGCCTGCCGGACGTGGTCGGCGCGGTCGTCGCCGTGCCGCTGGTGGGCGTGCTGCGGCTGGTGGTCGGCTGGCTGGATCGGCGGGTGGACAACAATCGTCTGCGCGATTACGGCTACGACGAGGGGGGATGATGTTCGAGAATCGTTTTCAGGGGCAGGTGGCGGTCGTCACCGGCGGCGCGAGCGGTATCGGCAGGGGGATCGCGGCGCGACTGGCGCGCGAGGGCGCGCGGGTCGTCCTGCTCGACCTGAATCTTGAGGCGGCGCGGGCGGCAGCCGCCGAAATGGGCGAGGGCGTCTCGGCGCTGCCAATCGACGTTGCCGACGAGCGCTCGGTGAGCGAGGCGTTCACGCAGGCGGCGGCGCGGCATGGGCGGCTCGACATCATGGTCAACTGCGCCGGGATCATCGGTCCGAATGATCTGCGCATCACCGACTATCCCACCGAGACCTTCGACCGCCTGATCAGCGTCAACCTGCGCGGCAGCTTCCTGACGACCAGGTACGCCATCCCGCACATGCTCAGGCGCAATTACGGGCGCATCCTGCTGCTGGCGTCGATGTCCGGCAAGGAGGGCAACCCCAACATGATCGGCTACACCGCCAGCAAAGCGGGCGTGATCGGGCTGATCAAGGGCATCGGCAAGGAATACGCCGAGACCGGCATCACCGTCAACGGCATGGCTCCGGCGCTCATCCTGACGCCGATGAACCAGGACACCGCCCCGGACACGCTCAAGTATCTGGAGAGCCGCATTCCGATGCGCCGCGCCGGGACGGTCGATGAAGTCGCCGCGCTCGCCTGCTGGATCGTCTCGCCGGAAGCGACGTTCAACACCGGCGTCCTGTTCGACCTGTCCGGCGGCAGGGCGACGTACTGAACGCTATTTTGGGAATCACGACGTAGGGGCATGGCGTCGCCATGCCCCTACACGTAAATTTGTCTTATGCGAGGGGCGCACGGCTGTGCGCCCCTACAAATATATGGATCGTTACGCTTCCGCCGTCACTTCGTATGCCGTCCCGTCCAGCACCACGATCACCCGGTCGCCCAGCGCGAAGTACTGGCTGAGCGCTGGCTGGCTGTCCAGCAGCGCGAAGTACTCGTCGCTCAGGAAGGCGACTTTCTGGGTCGTCATCGTGTCCGGCGCGAAGGTCGTATCCGTCCACACGCCGTCCTGCAGGATGAAGGTCTTGTCGCCCACCGTCTGGATCGGGTTGACGACTTGCGACTGCATCTCGCCGTCAGCGAGGAGCGTGCCGGGCGCGGTCATTGTCGGCATCGCCATCGGCGCCGGTGCTTCGGCGGCTTGCAGGCTGCCGGCGGCGTCGGCTGCATCGACGGCGGCGGAGCCGGAGAACTGCTGCGACAGGTCGCGCGCGGTGTTGGCGAACGTCTGCATGGCTTCTTCGCGTCCGGTCTGCGACAGAATATCGTTCTCGTCGATCAGGAAGCTGGTGTAGGGCGTGATGATGCCGTAGCGCACGCTCAGGCTGACGATGCTGTCGACCAGCTCCGGGTTTTCGCCCTGCAGCCGGATGGTGTTGAGCAGGTCGCCGATGCGCCGCGTCGCCCACAGGCGGGCGATGAACGGCTCGCCGCCCGCGCGGGCGCGGAATTGCAGGTCGGGGTAGGTGAAGCTCGCCGCCTGCCCGCCGACCATCCCGCTCAGGGTGATGTCGAGATCATCCGCCGAGCCGCGATAGCGCCCGACAATCGTCAACTGGTTGCCCGCGAACAGGTCGGGCAGCGGCTGCGACGGGTAGATCGAGTCGAGCATCACGCCGTCCACGTGCAGCTCGACGTTGGTCAGCACCGGTGCGCCGATCTTGTTGTACAGGCTGGCGACCACTTCGTCGATGCGCTCGGTCGGGCGGACGTAAGACGACTGCCCGTGATGATCGCGCACGACCGCGTCCAGCAGGAAGGTGTCCACGTCGTCGCCGACGCCGAAGGTGAAGATGCTGACGTTGCGCCGGGCGGCAGCGTCCACGTTCTCAAGGATCGACTGGGTATCGGTGATCCCCTCGGTCGCCAAGCCGTCGGTCATGAACAGGATAGTCGTCGGGCGCTCGGCGTCGACCATGCCCAGCGCGGTCGTCAGCGCGCCGTTGATGTCGGTGCCGCCTTCGGCGTACATGCCGTTGATCCAGCTAATCGCTTCGCCCGCCAGCGCGGACGATTCCAGATCGTAGCTGAACACGCGCCAGCCGGTGCTGAACAGCACCACGTTGAAGCGGTCGGCGGGGTTCAGGTGGTCGAGCACGTAGGCAGCCGCCTCGCGCGCCTGGTTCAACTTGTCGCCGTCCATGCTGCCGGACTGATCCAGCACGACGATCAGGTCGCGCGGGACGATAGCTTCCTGCGGCGGCTCCAGCGGCGGCTGCACCAGCAGCATGAAGAAGCCTTCGCCGTCGGCGCTCTCGCGGTAAGTCAGCAGGTTGACGTTGATCGTCTCGCTGGCGATGCCGTAATACAGGCTGAAGTCCTGATCGGCGACGTAATTGCTCTGTTCCCAGCCCACGCGGAAGTGATTCGCGGTGTCCATCGCCCGGTTGATCACGATGGCATGGCTGGGCGAATAGATGCTGCTCACCGGGTCGTTGCTGTCCACCTGCACGCTGATGCTGGCGTCCTCGACCGGGCGCTGGTTCATCAGCCTGGTCACGTCGAACGGGTAGACGTAGTGGATCAAGCCGTTATCGACTTCCAGCGCCTGCGTGTACGACAGTTCGATGCGGCGCGTCTCGCCGGGCGGGATGGGGAAAATGTTCGCCTGAACCGCCTGCGTGCCGATGTATTCCAGCAGCGCCGGGTCGCGGTACTGGCGCACGATGCTGTCGTACACCTCGCGGGCTTCGCGGGCGTCGAGGATTTTCGCTTCAATTGGCTGGTCATTGATGTACATGGTCAGGCTGTCGACCGTTGCGCCGAGCGGCAGCGGGAACACCCACGTGCCTTCGACCAGCCCGCCGCCGGTATTCTCGAATTTCATGTCGACGCTGGTATGGGCGATCTGGTTCTCGATCTCCACATTGACGCGGTGGAAGTCGATCTTCAGCCATTCCGGGTTGGTGAACACGCCGTTGCAGCGCGGCATGATACAGTCGGCGTCCAGCGGACAGGGCGCGCACGGCGGGACTTCCTGCGCCATCGCGCCGGAGACCACAAACAGCAGGAGCAGAAGAACAGGAGCTAGTTTCCAGGCTTTCATTGTTATCCTCCTCTATCTGCCCATAAGACGCTGGTGCTCTGTCGTTTGTTCCAGAAGCGAAATAACGAACCGCCAAAGTAGATTCAAGTTCATCGGTGAAAACGCCGAGCGCCATTCTCTGTAGGGGCGCAGCGAGGCAACCGAAGGTTGCACCTGCGCCTGTTTTTCCTCCCTCTTGGCGTTCTTGGCGTCTTGGCGGTTCAATCTCTTTTTCTGGTTTTTGACCTGATCTTACTAAGACGCCAGGAACGCCGAGCGTTTTTACCTGATGCCCTGCACGCCGAATCACGGTACAATCGGAATGACGTGAGCGTGCAAATCGGGAACTGAAATTCCGTGACAGGGCTTTGCCGGGCTTTCGGCAGAACCCCGGTGTGGTTGTCATCCAATTCTGAGGGGAAAGGGCAGCACATGAACGAGGAATTTTACCGCCGCCAGGCAGAGATCAATCAGGATCACGAGCGCCAGCGCGTCAACCAGGCGAAGCACTCGACGCTCGAAACCTATGGGTTGGAACAACAGGAAGCCCACCAGGGACATATCCCCGATCCGAAGGGAGCCGATGTCGTGCCGCCGGAGCCGACGCTCTGGCAGCGTATCCGCAAGGCGCTCAAGCTCTAGTGTGAGCTACACCCGCCCGCAGCGATATCGTCACGTCGACGCTCCGGTTTCGGCGGCGTATTTGTATTGGCTCTGCTCAGCCGGGGACGGCGCGACACCCGAATAGGCACACAAAAACACGGCGGGGTCTCCGCCGTGCTTGCTTGATCGGGATAGGGATGCTTCGGCGTCAGGTGGGGATGCGCACGACGATCAGGATCGTGCTGCCGACCTGTATCCGGTCGCCGTGTTCGAGGCTGAACTGCTGCCCTGCTTCCAGCCGAAACCCGTTGACGAGCGTCCCGTTTCGGCTGCCCAGGTCTTCGATGTACAGGTTCGACCGTTTATCCTCGACGCCGAAGGTGAAGCGGCAGTGTTCGCTGCTCACATACTCGTCACACGGCAGGCTGATGTCCACGTCCGCCAGCCGCCCCAGCACGTCGCCGTTCAGCACCGGGATCGGCAGCAGATTGCGCGGCTGCTCCGACGCCAGCACGTAGCGCAGCGTCTCCTGCTGCTCAGACCCTGGGTGGTGCGGATGGTCTGCGCCCATGCGCAGCGGATGTGTCTCCAGTGTGGGCAGCGCCTGCGTCTGCGGCGAGGGTGTGATCGACATCATGTCCTGGGGGATACCCAGCCGTTGGCTCTGCGCCACCGTTTGCAGCTTCCGGGCAAGCTGCAGCCCGGCAACGCTCAGCTCGAAGGTGTCGCCGTCATCGTAGGCATAGCCCGAATCGACCAGCCAGGCGACTGCCTCGTCGATCTGGTGGCTGCCGGGGCACAGATTTCGCAGCGATGGAAGGGTGCGCGCGCTTTTCAGGTTGGTTGCCAATAGGTGAAGCAAGACCTGTTGGGTCTCGCCGGGAATGGATGCCACGGTGCTCATATCGTGCTTCCTCCTGCTTTCTAGCAGAATAGCACGGAAATAGTTGTCAAACAATTTAGACAATTGTGAATAATCTACAATTCACAATTATTCGTTTATGATACAATATCGACTCGCTGGAGAACAGGTTGCCCGGTTTCTGCCGGGTTGTGATGGCGATTCAGGAGTAGGCAGTCAGCCGAGTATGGCTCACGGCTGAAGGATGAGCAGGCAGAGCAGAGTCAGGCAGCCGCCCAGCGCCACCCCGGCGACCACTTCGGCGAGCGTGTGCCGGCGCAGCTTCAGCCGCGCCGCCCCCACCACCGGGATCAGCGGCGAGAGCAGCAGCGCCGGTCCCAGCCCGTAGAGCGCGCCGGTCGCCACGACGGCGCAGGTGATGCTCATCGAGTGCATACTGATCTGCCAGACCAGCGTCACCAGCAGCATCGAGCCGAGCATGATCAGGCTGACGAGCGCGAAAGTCGAAAGCAGCGCCGGCGCGCCCATCAGGCGCAGCATCCCCCAGGCGATGATCGTGCCGATCAGCGAGACGAGGAACGGGCGAATCCGCTCCTTGCGCACTTCCATGTGCAGGTCGGTGATCTGCCCGCGCCAGACCATGAAGCCGATGTAGACGGCGGGCAGCAGGCACACGAGCAGCGTGTAGGTGAACGCCCAGGTGAGCGCCTGTTCGGTGCTGGTCGCTTCGTGGAAGGCAATGGGGAAGGCGAGCGTTCCCCAGATGACCGGCGGGCTGAAGATATCGGAGATGAATCGCGCCCACGAGATGGATCGAAATTGCAACAGCGTCGCTCCTCGGTCACTGGAAACTTGTCACTCGTTTTCGTGCGCCTTTAGTTTAACATATCTGCTACGGTGACGAATTAACGGTTGTTAAAGGCTGTTTTCATGAACGATCAACTGAGCGGGCAGCTTGGCTGGGCAATCCCGGCGTATGCTCGCGATCTGCTGTGGCTGACCAGCGAGTCGGGCGCGGCGAAGCTCGAAGGCGCGCGCGGCTTGTTCACGCTCGATGCCCCGGCGCCGGTGCTGACGCTGCGCTGGGGCGGTGCGGACGGTCCGGCGCTGGCGCAGCTTCGCTGGCAGGCGGATTCGCTCGACTGGGACGGCGTGGTGCGCGTCGGCGGGTATATCGATGCGCTGCACATCACCGAACTGGATGACCTGCCCGCGCCGGTGACGATCCTGCACGTCGGCGGGCAGCCGCTCAAGCCGGGCGTGAGCGCGTTTCCGGGGCGCGCCGCCCGCCGCGCCGTGCCGTACCCCGTGCCGAGCTTCTTCGATGGCATCGCCGACGACGTGGACGAGACGGTCACGACCTGGATGGCGCTGGAAGACAGCCCGACGCTGACGCTGGCGCAGGACGCGCTGGTCAGCAAGCTCCCGGTCTACTGCTTCGGGCGGCTGGCGGAGCAGGACGCCGGCTGGCACGACCTGTTCGCGCTGCCCATCGCGCTCGAAGGCATGACCCTGTTCGCGCCGTAAATACTAATCAACCACAGAGACCGCAGGGGACACAGAGTAAAAACTCTCTGCGGTCTTTGTGGTCTCTGTGGTTCAACTTTCGTTTAGTTTCTTCTGATACTCCTCGCCCTCGAAGATGGCGCGGGTGCGGCGGGCTTCGTCGAGATCGTTCGGCGGCAGCAAGCCGAACGCCTCGCGTGCCGCTGCCGCCATCCGCAGCGACCCGACGATCCCGCACAGCGTTTCCGGCGCATCCCGCACGCTGTTCAGCGCCTCGTCCAGCGACGGCACAAGCGCCACGCGCGCCTGCTGCGGCTGGAAGCGCGCCAGCAGTTCATCGGGCGTCAGAGCGCGGTCGCCCGGCGCGCGGGCGTAGACGAAGTGGACGTTCGGCGCGTCAAACACGCTCAGGTAAGCCGCGACATTTTTATCGCGCAGCATCCCGACAACCAGCCGGATCGAGTCCGCGCCGCCGAGGAAGCCGCGCAGGTGGCGGGCGGCGGCTGGCGTGTGCCCGCCGTCGATAATTACGATGCGTTCGTTGAGTGTGATGCGTTCGAGGCGACCGGGTAAAGACCCCCTCACCCCGTGCGAACTTCGTTCGCCCTGCCCCTCTCCCACGTAAACGGGGAGAGGGGCGCTGCTCCCCTTCTCCCCATC
>JADLHH010000523.1 GCA_020848855.1 Anaerolineae bacterium
AAGGTCGTGCTGGCGCGGGTCAGGCTGTGTGTGAGCTTCTGGTGTCATTTCCGGGGCTTGCAGCTTGTCCCGCGCCTCCCCGACGGCGAAGGGCTGCTGTTCGTCACCGGCAGCGAAAGCCGGTCACACACGGCGATCCACATGTTCTTCATGCTGTTCAGCATCGGCGTCATCTGGCTCGATGCGTCCGGCAAGGTGGGTGATAAGCCGTACGCGAAGCCCTGGCGACCGATGTACTCCCCTCGGTCGCCAGCGCAGTATTACGTCGAAGCCAATCCCGATGGTCTGGAACGAGTGAAGATTGGCGACCGGCTTCGCTTTGATGAGGCGGTGTAGATGCGCGACCGGTTTTTTATGTGCCTGATCGTGGCGGGTATGCTGTGGCTGCCCGCCTCTCTTTTTGCCCAGGATGCGACCCCAATCGTCCCGCCGGGCGTTACCATCCACGTCGTACAGCGCGGCGAGACGCTGTCTCGCATCGCGCAGAACTACGGCATCACCGTCAGCGACCTCGTGCGGCTGAACGGGATTGCCGATCCATCCACGATATACACCGGTCAGCGGCTGCTCGTGCCGTCCGCGGACGCGACGCCGCTCCCCGCGCCGTCGGTCGTCCACGTCGTGCAGCCGGGCGAGACGCTCGACAGCATCGCCTTGCTGTACGGCATGTCGGCTGCCGACCTGATGGCGCTGAATAACATGAGCGACACCAGCAGTTTCTACGTCGGCGCGCTGCTGGATGTGTCGTCGCCGGCGCCGACCGCCCAGCCCACCGACGCGCCCGCCACAACCAGCACGCCGATCCCGGTGATCGTCCATACAGTGGTGCGCGGCGAAACGATGTACCGCATCGCCAGCCAGTACGGCGTGACGGTCAACGCCATCGCCCAGGCGAACCACATCAGCGACCCAACCGTGATCTATGCCGGGCAGCAGTTGGTGATCCCCGGCTTTGAAGCGCCGGAAGTAGCGTTCGGCATGCCCGCGCCAGTCGAGAGCCTCGACATCACGCCGCTGGTGTTTATTGAGGGGCAGATTGGGCGCATCCAGTTGACGACGGCGAGCGCCGTCACGATGACTGGCACGTTTCTGAACGAAACGCTGCACGATGCCGCCGAGAACGACGGCATGAAGCACACGCTGCTCGTCCCGATTCCGCTGGGGACGACCCCGGCAGTCTACACGCTCAGCCTCGCGCTAATCGACGCGACCGGGGCGCAAACCGACCTGCCGATCAATATCCAAGTGGTCTCAGGCAATTACGGGCTTCAGCGCATCAACATCGCCTCGAACCTGCTCGACCTGCTGAACCCGACGACCGAAGCCGCTGAGTTGGACAAGCTGCGGTCGATCACCAGCAGCTTCACGCCCACCCGCTATTTCGACGGTCCGCTAGGGCTGCCGAGTTCTGCGCCCTTGTCGTCGCGGTTCGGCGCGCTGCGCTCGTACAACGGCGCGGACTTCACCCGCTATCACACCGGCACGGATTTCACCGCCGGCACCGGATCGCCGATTATCGCTCCAGCAGATGGCAGGGTAGTGTTCGTCGGTCCACTGGATATTCGCGGCAACGTAACGATTATCGATCACGGGTGGGGCGTGTTCACGGTTTACTGCCACCAGACCGAGCAGCGCGTCAACGTCGGCGATTTTGTGACGACGGGGCAGGTAATCGGCACGGCGGGCAGCACCGGGCGGGTGACAGGTCCGCATCTCCACTGGGAACTGTGGGTGGACGGCGTAGTCGTCAATGCCATGCAGTGGGTCAGCCAGTCGTTCTCGTAAATCTTCAGTAAGCCCGACTTCAGGAAACAAAAGGAGCAACCCACTGGGTCGCTCCTCGTTTTGATTATGGAAAGCGTCAGGCTTCGCCGTAGGCTTTGTCCAGCGCCTCGAAATCCGTGAACAGGAAGTGGTCGTGGTAGTAGTGTATCCACAGGAAGGACAGGATAGCGGTGTAGTAGGCGATGTCGAAATGCGTGTTGGCGTCGATACCCGGCTTGAGGATGGCGGCCGCCGCGTAAACGACGATGAACACGACCAGCGAGCCGACCAGCATCATCGTGCTGAGGACGAACAAACCGCGCGAATCCTTGCCCTTGCTGAAGCGAGCCACCAGCGGGGCGTTTTTGTCCATGTCGGTGTACATCTGGCGGATTTTGATGATGTAGAAGGTGATCGCCAGATACTGGAACGAGTGCCAGGTGTTCAAGCCCTGGAAAGCGGTGTCGAGGTTCGGCAGCGCCGGCATGACGAAGGCGACCGCGACCGTCAGCAGGATGAAGATCGTCTTGGGCCAGTTGATGATGCCGTCGCGGTATTCGCGGTAGGTCTTGACGACGAAGGCGATGAGCGCGACGGCGAACGCGGCGCTCATGACGTAGAAGAACCAGGCGTGCTGGAACAGGTCAGGGATGACGGCGGTCAGGTCGTTGACGCCGACTTCGAACGATCCCTGGCTAATCTTGAGCGCCGCGAACGGGAACAGGCAGGTCATAATGACGCCATAGTCGATCAGCCGCGAGGTGAGCGACACCGCGCTCTTGCGGACGAATTTGTGTTCCTTGTGGCGGTAAAGCTCGACGATGTACGACACCTGATGCAGTACGTGGGTTGACGCCCAGAAGAAGAAGATGGTCAACAGCAGGTGCAGGTTGAGGAATGCCAGCGACACGACGACGATCGGGATGATGATCGAGGAGCGGATGAGCATCGGGTAGCGGCGCGAGAAATCCTTGTCCAAGCCGGTGCGCAGGAAGGTAGACATCATGTGCGGACCGCCGACAGCGATGGCGACGAAGCCGTTGACGACGTTGCGGCTCACGTCCGCGTCG
>JADLHH010000524.1 GCA_020848855.1 Anaerolineae bacterium
CCGCGTGCTGATTGAACGCCCCGAATCCGAACTGCTGTTCAGCGAAGGTGTCGCGCTGATCCTGATCATCCTCTACGGCTTGATGATCCTGTATTCGTTCACAGCCAGGCATGACCCGCACGCTGATGAAACAGGGGCGGCACGTGAATCGGCGGCGGACGAGCATCACACTGCCCGCTGGTCGCTGCGTTTCACGATTGGTGTGCTGGCGGCGGCGACGATTGGCACGGCGCTGGTGAGCGAGACGCTGATCGGCGCGGTCGAGCCGGTGGTCGAGGCGCTGGGGCTGACCGAATTCTTCCTCGGCATCATCATCATCCCGTTGATCGGCAACATCGCCGAGCATCTGGTCGCCGTGCAGGTCGCGCTCAAGAACAAGATGGAACTCAGCCTTGCCGTCTCGCTCGGCTCCAGTCTACAGATCGCGCTGTTCGTCGCCCCGGTGCTGGTGTTCGTCAGCCTGCTGTTCAACAATCGCCTGCTGCTGGTTTTCAACGAGTTCGAGTTGATCGCCCTGTTCGGCACGTCGCTGATCGCGGCGTTGATCGCGCTCGACGGCGAATCGAACTGGCTCGAAGGCGCGATGCTGCTGGCGGTTTACCTGATTATCGCGCTGGCGTTCTTCTTCCTGCCGGCGCACATCGCCGCGCCCGTTGTGCCGTGATCCAGCCTGTTAAGGCGGCGCGCGAACGGGTATGATTGGTCGTGGGGCGGGCGATTTGAACCCGCCCTTTCATATGAATGGGAATCTGGATGCTGCGTAATCTGCAAGCCATGTCCGTCTGGCAGCGGCGGCTGGTGTTCTTTCTGATTTTTGGCGGCGGGCTGCTCGGTCTGGTCGCCATTACGCAGCTGCTGATCACGGTGTCGCTCAACGGAGAGGCGCGGGTGACATCAGTTTCGCTCGTTCCGAACGTGATCGTGCGCCAGTTCGCCGCCCTGCCGGGAGACGACGCGTACCCGGCGGCGGTTGTCGCTGCCCCGGATGGCACGGTGTACACCGGCAGCTTCGCCAGCGGCACGGTCTGGCGAATCACGCCCGAAGGCGAAGTGAGCGAAATCCCCAGCACGCGTGACGCGCTTGGAGCGGTGGTCGGCTTGGCGGTCGAGCCGGACGGGTCGCTGCTCGTCATCGACCAGCGGGATACCGACCCGCGCACGGCGGGTGGGCAGTTGGTGCGCATCGCCGACGACGCAATATCGATCATCGCCGAAGTGGGCTTCATCGCCCCCAACGATCTGGCGCTCGACGCGCAGGGGCGCATCTACATGAGCGACTCCGGCGCGAATGGCGTCTGGCGCTTCGACCCCGACGGTGCGAATGGCTCGATCTGGTGGGTTAGCCCGGCGGAGGGCGACAAGCAGCCCGCTGTCACCGGGCTGGCATACGACCCCACCACCGACTCGATCCTGGTCACCGACCCGGAACTGAACGACATCTATCGCGTCGAGGTCACCGATGGCGCGAGCGAAGTTCTCTACCATCACGGCGACCGCGCCAACCCGCCCGGCTTCGATGGAATCACCGTCACTTCCGACGGCGCGGTCTACGTCGCGGCGCTCGCCCAAAACGGGATCGCGCTGGTGAACGATGGCAGGCTGGACTACATCGCCGGGTTATTTCGCGGCTCCAGCGATGTCGAATACGCCGCGCCCAACCGCCTGTATGTGACCAATTTCGACCAGGCATCGATTGTCGTCCCAGTCGTGCGTCCGCAGCTTCCCTTCGCCATCGACGTGATTGAATTCACGTCATAGTCGCGTGGTGTAGGGCACGACATGAGGGTGTTGAAAAACCCCTCACCCCGGACGCTTTGCGTCCTGCCCCTCTCCCACATAAGACGGGGCGAGGGGCGGCGATCCCCCTTCTCCCCGCTTGCGTGGGAGAAGGGGTTAGGGGATGAGGGGGTTAGACACCTTTTTAGACACCCTCGTGTCGTGCCCCTACGGGAAAATTCTCCTTTGTGCCCGACTTTGGTCTGCAAAACCCTGCCTTGCCATGCCCGGAAAGCGGCGCTAGTATTGCACGTTTGCTGCGTGGGGGAGCACTCGTCCGCGTAAGTGATGAGGTTTTTGCATGGGACAACAATTCGATCCGTACGAGCCAATGCCGGAGCATCTGGCAGATACGGGACCCATCCGCCGCGTTCAGGAAGTCGCCGGTTGGCGGCGGGTGGTTGGTCTGCTGAGTCTGATCGGCGCTGCCGGGTTAACCATCGCCACGGCGCTGCTGCTGCTGACACCGTCGTCCAGCCCCGAACCGCTGCCGCCCGCCGCGACCCTACAGCCGACCCATACATCCGAAGTTGTTGTGCCCACGACCACGCCGCAGGAAAACCCGGTCGTGCAGCAGCCGGGTCTCATTCCGGCGACCCTTAGCCCGGACGCGCTGGCGGCGCTGCTCGCCACGCCGGTCGTGCCGCTGGCGCAGACCGCCGGGGTGGAAATCTCCCGCGACGATTTCAGCGCCTTCACCATCATCCCGGATCGCCCGCGCAGCCAGGTGATCCAGTATGAAGTGCAGCCCGGCGACACGATCTTCGCCCTCGCCGAACGCTTCGGTCTGAAGCCGGAGTCGATTGCCTGGGCGAACGACCGCTACATCGTCGAAGGGCTGCGCGTGGGCAGACTGATCAACATTCTGCCGGTCGATGGCGCATATTTCACCGTGATCTCCGAAAAATCCATCGCCGACATCGCCCGCGATTACCGCGTCGATCCGTACGTGATCATCGACTCGGAATACAACGACCTGTTCGGCAAAACGCCCGACGATGTGCTGCCCAGCGGCACGAAGGTCGTCATCCCCGGCGGCACGCAGGAGCAGATCAACTGGAGTCCCCCGGTCGAGCGCGTCTCCGGCAGTTCGAGCAGCAGCGGTGTCGGCAAGATCTCGTTCGGCGCTGGCGAATCAGGGAGCTGTGGGCTGGTCGATAACCCCGGCGGCGGCGGCGGCTGGATCAAACCGCTCGCCAGCTACGTCTGGGTGCGCGGCTTCAGCTCGTTCCATTCCGGCGTTGACCTGTCCGCGCCCATCGGCACGCCGGTGATGGCGGCGAACGGCGGCACGGTCGTTTTTTCCGGTATGAGTAGCTATGGCTACGGTTGGACGGTCGTGCTGGCGCACGGACCCTATACCACGCTATATGGTCACATGAGTGACATTTACGCTCGATGCGGCACGTACGTCAACGCCGGGCAGGTGATCGGCGCCGTCGGCTCGTCCGGCAATTCGTCGGGTCCCCATCTGCATTTCGAAATCCGCTATAACGACATCCCCACCGACCCCACCGGCACGATGCCGTTCTGATCCTCGACGTGCAGGAAGAGCGGGGGCAGGTCTGGGCTTACCAAGCTGGCAGACCTGCCCCTTTTTGTATGCCCGCCACATGACGTTTGTTACATTTTCGAATCGATTGCGGCGCGTTATCATTACCTGAGATAAACTTAATCATAACCTCTGTCCTACTTTTCTTGACTCGGGTTCCCCAATGCGAATCGAGCGTTCAAGAACGCGCCTTTCATTCCGCAAACGGCGGCGGCGCTCCGGCGGCTGTCTGTCGATCCTGTTCTCGCTCGTGCTCATCGGCGGCATCGGCGCGGTCTCGTGGCTGTGGCTCAACCGCCTCGTGCTCACGCCGCCGAGCGATCCTACGGACAACCTGATGGCATCGGCGCAGAATGCCTTCGACCGGGGCGATCTCGCCGGCGCGATCACCATCACCCGCCAGATTCTCGTCTCGCAGCCCGACGATCTGGCGGCGATACAGCTCTTGGCGCGTGCGCTTGTCTACCGCAGCTACTCCGACTACAACCGCGCCGCCGACCGCACGACCGCGCTGGACGTGACGACCGAGGCGCTGCGCCGTCAGCCGACGAGCATCGACGTGCTGGCGATCCACGCCTTCACCTTGCAGGCGGTCGGAAGTTCCGACGCGGCGGCGGATGCCGCGCTGCGCTCGCTGGAGAAAAACCCAAATGACTCGCTGGCGCGGACGGCGCTCGCGCTGGCATACGGCGGCGCGGGCGCGCTCGACGCGGCGCTGCGCGAAAGCCAGCGCGCCGTGCAGTCGGCGACGACTGACACCGCGCTCGATGCCCTGCGCGCGCTGGCGATCACCTACAGCGACACCGGCAGCTACGATGACGCTGTCCGCACCGTCGAGCGGGCGATTACGCTCAACCGAAATCTGGTCACGCTGTATTTCGAGCGCGCCCAGTACGCCCTGCTGCTCGGCGACACCGACGCCGCGACCGTCGCCTATTTCGAGGTGCTCACCCACGACGACAACAACGTCAAGGCGCGCCTGCGCCTGTGCGAGCTTTCCAGCCTGATGCGCGAGCGCGAGCAGGCGATCAAGTACTGTCAGGAAGTGACCCGGCGCGCGCCCAACTGGTCGGACGGCTGGTATCAGCTTGGCATGGAATACTTCCTGCAGGGCGATTTCGCCGAGGCGCAGAGCAACCTGCACCGCTGCTCGACGCTTCAGGTGCTGCAGAACGTGCCGGTCTCCGAGCGGCGCTTCGCCTGCTGGTATATTCAGGGGCAGGCGGCGGAAATTCGCGGTGACTGCGAAAGCCTGATCGCCATCTACAACGAATTCCGCGCCATGAATGCCGATGCGCAGATTCAGGAGCGCTGGACGTACCCACCCGAAGGACCGCCCGGCTGTACGGCTCGCTAGGCTTGCAGCGTCGATCACAATCAAATCCGTAACCTTTGCCCCCGCGCCTGCGTATTGAACTTCAGTATGCACAGGTGGTTTTCATGGGGGGTACTATGACCACAGCACGACGTGAAACGCGCGGACCGGCGGTCTGGGCGTTCATCCTCATCGCTTTCGGCGTCATCTGGCTGCTGGCGGAAGCGAACGTCTTTTCCAGCGCCAATCTGGCTGTTCTGTTCCGGCTTTGGCCCGTCGTCCTGATCGCGTTCGGTCTCGAACTGCTGATCGGGCGCGGCTCGCGCTCGCTTTCGCTGTTGATCGGCTTTGGGACAGTCGTCCTGCTGCTCGTTCTGATGGTCGTGGGACCCGCGCTCGGACTCGCGCCCGCTGTCGAGATTCACGAACAGCAGTACTCCGAACCGCTGGGCGATACCGCTTCGGCGCAGATCAACCTCGATCTGTCCGTTGGTCGGACGACCATTCAGCCGCTCACCGACTCGAACGATCTGATTTCCGCCGACCTGCGCTACGTCGGTGAGGTCGATTTCCGTGTCGATGGCACGACCGACAAGTACGTCTCGCTCTCCAACCGCGATAACACAGTTCAGGTGTTCGACTTCCTCGGCTTCTCGCTGTTCAATGGCGCCGACGACGATCAACTGCGCTGGAATATCGGTCTCACGCCGAATATCCCGCTTGACCTGCGCCTGAACGGTGGTGTTGGCGAAAGCAGCGTCGACCTCGGTGCTTTGCAGTTGACCAGCCTCGACTATAACAACGGCGTCGGCGATACGCGCATCACACTGCCCGCGCCGGGCAGCTACAGCGTTCGCCTCAACGGTGGCGTTGGCAATACCTGGAGCAATTTCGCCAGCGGCGCGACGGTCACCGTCAACATCACGGGTGGCGTCGGCAATATCACGCTGGACGTGCCGGACAATGCGCCTGTCCGTCTGAACGCGCAGGGTGGGCTGGGCAACATCAACGTGCCATCGAGCTTCAACCAGATCAGCGGCGACCGCAACGGTGTGAGCCGCAGCGGCGAATGGGAAACTGCCAACTACGCTGCGGCGGATGGCAGCCGCATCCAGATCGAATTCAATGGCGGCGTTGGTCAGCTCGTCGTACAGTGAACCGATCACCACGAATTTACGTATATCGTCATGTAACGTCCTAAGCTGAAGGAGACGAAAGTGGACGAGAACAAGGAAAAGAACGAGCAGAAGAACTACACGGTGGAATGGTCCTTCTCATTCGAGAAGCTGGGCGAGCAGATCGGTGATTTCTTCAAGTCGCTGGGCGACAAGAGCGAGCAGGAAATCAAGCACGGCGAATTCAGCGAGCCGGTTGGCGGGGCGACCTCGGCGCGGGTGCGCATTGACTTCTCGGTCGGCGAGACCACCATCAATGCACTGCAAACGTCCGAAAACCTGATCGAAGCCGACCTGACCTACGTCGGTGACATTGAACTGAAGGCGACCGGCGACGCGGAAAAGGTCGTTCACCTCAGCCAGACGGCGGGCGCGGCGGAATGGTTCCGCAGCGCGGTTGGCTGGATCGGCAGCGGGCAGCGGCTGCGCTGGGATATCGGGCTGACGCCTTCTATCCCGCTCAATCTGGATATTCACGGCGGGGCGGGGCGCTCCATGCTCGACCTGAGCAAGCTTCAGCTTACCGGCTTGAACGTCGGCGCTGGGGCGGGTGAATTTTCCGTACAGCTTCCCGCTGGCAAGTACGCGGCGCGCTATTCCGGCGGCGTCGGTCGCTCGACTCTCAGCGTCCCGTCGGGCGCGGATGTTGACCTCATGGTGTCGTCTGGCGCAGGCGAAATCAACCTGAGCATCAGCGCGGACGCGGCGGTGAACGCCCGCATCAGCGGCGGCGTCGGTCAGACCAACGTCAGCGTCCCGGCGAATGCCGCCGTGCGGCTGGAAGGTCACGCGGGCATTGGATCGATCAAGGCGGGCGCGCGGCTGCAGCGTGTCAGCGGCGGCACGGGCGAACTCTGGGAGAAGGGCGGAGTCTGGGAGACGCCGGGCTTCGCGACCGCCGAGCGCAAGATCGTCATCCGCTTCGACGGCGGCGTCGGCGCGCTCAACGTGCGCTAAATTCCGCATCCTGCGGCGCATTTGTAGGGGCAGACCTGGGCAGCCGAAGGTTGCACGGTCTGCCCTTTTTCATTTGTGGAAGTTGGGGAACATTATAACTCGCTGCAATCCCACATGAAGCCGCAGCGCGGGCAGCGCACTTTGCAGGCGTGCCGGATGGTCGGCGTGCTGCACGCCGGGCACACGGTCGAGAGCGTGTAATTGCTCAGCGGGCGGATCGGCTGAGGATGCGTCACCACGCGCTTCGAGTCCTGGCTGATTGAGGTATGTCGCTCTTGCTCTGACTCAGCACTCATAACTCGTCACTCAGCACTTATGAAAAAGGGTGTCTCAACTGGACACCCTCAGAGGCGACGACCGGATTCGAACCGGTGGTCAGGCTTTTGCAGAGCCTTGCCTTGCCACTTGGCCACGTCGCCATGCCTTCGGCATTATACTTGCTGGATCGGGTGAAGGCAAGGGCTTGCGCGGCGGCGCAAAACTCGCCACAATACAGGGCATGAGCGAAAACGAGACCACCCCCGAAACCGAAGACGAGCAGTTCCTGGCGGAGATCGAAGCTGCCGACGAGCCTGCGGCGACCGCCCCGCGCGAACCGGAAGCCGTGAGCGCCGTACCGTCTGCCGGCGAACCCCCGCCGTCCGACGACTGGATGACCGGCGACGTGGACGCGGCGCTGGCGGCGGTCGCTTCGCTCAGCGAACTGATGCCGGATCGCGAAGCCGAAGCGCAGGCGCGTGCCGATTCGCGCCAATCTGCCGTCGCCTTCGTGCCGGAAATGCCCATGCCGCCGCTGATGACGCTCAGGCGGGGGCAGCTTGGCTCGGTGATCCCGGCGCTGCTGCTGATCGGCTTTGGCGCGTGGCTGACGCTGACCACGACCGGCGGTACGCCCCCCGACCCGCTGCTGGTCGCTGGGGTGGTGGTGGGCGGAATCGTCCTCACGCTGCTGGCGCAGTGGCTTGGCTCTGGGCGCTGGTCGCGCGGCGTGATCTTCTTCGCGCTGTTGATCGTGCTGATTGCCGGTGTCGTGGTGTTTTCTGTTCAACCCGGCGGGATCGATCTGGGGCGCGGCTATCCGCTGCTGATCGCGGCGCTGGGCTTGGCGATGATGCTGTCGGGCATCCTCGCGCGCCCGGTTAGTCCCCGGCTGTTCGCGCCCGGTGCGCTGCTGGTGGTCGCCGGGTTGACCGGGCTGACGATCACGCTCGGTTTGCTGCCCGGCGATCTGACTGCGCTGGCGACGCCGCTCGCGCCGGTTGTGCTCGGCATCGCGCTGGTGCTGTTCCTGCTCCCGCTGATCTTTCGCCGCGCGCGCCGCTAGTTGGTTCTCATGTCGGCATGATCTTCGTGATGCGTCTGCGCACGCGCCTTTTTTCTCAGCACTCGGCACTCGGCACGTGCGAAACTTGTTTCGCCCAGTACTAAATCATGCGCCTCGCGATTGATGCCAGCCGCACCACCGTCGCTCGCCTCACCGGGACGGAACGTTACGCCCTCGAAATGATCCGCGCGCTGGTGCGCCTCAATACGCAGCATGACATCACCCTGTATTTCCGCGATGCGCCGCCTGATTTGCCATCCGCCGAGCATGTGACGACGCGCGTGCTGCCGTTTCCGCGCCTGTGGACGCACCTGCGATTCGCCGCCGAACTCTGGCGCGACCGCCCCGACCTGACGTGGGTTCCGGCGCACACGCTCCCGGCGCTGTTTCCCGGTCGCGCTGCCGTCACCATTCACGATCTCGGCTACCGCTTCTTTCCGGCAGCGCACCCGCCGCGCCAGCGGCTGTATCTCGACCTGACGACCCGTTACAGCGCGGCGCGGGCGTCGGTTGTGCTGGCGGACAGCCGCGCGACGGCAGACGACCTCACCCGGCTGTATGGTACGCCCGCGTCAAAAATTCGCGTCGTCTATCCGGGCATCGATGCCCCTCCCATCGGGGATATCGAGGCGGCGCGTCGTAAATACGGGCTGCCGGAGCGTTATTTTCTGTTCGTGGGCACGCTCCAGCCGCGCAAGAACATCGCCCGCATCGTGCAGGCGTTCGCGGCATGGCGTCTGGCACATCCCCACGACCCGGCGGCGCTGGTGCTGGCGGGCGAGCAGGGGTGGCTGTACGATCCGGCATGGACGGCAGGCGTGGACGGCGTTATCCTACCCGGCTACGTCGATGAAGCAGACAAGGGCGCATTAGACGCTGGGGCGCTGGCGCTGGTGTTTCCGACACTCTACGAAGGCTTCGGCTTTCCGGTGCTGGAAGCCATGCACTGCGGCGCGCCGGTGATCTGCAGCACCACTTCCAGCCTGCCCGAACTAGCGGGCGACGCCGCGTTGCTGGTTGACCCGCTCGACGTGCCGGCGATTGCCGATGCGATGGGGCAGCTTTCCGGGAATGATACGCTGCGCGCGGCGCTGCGGGAACGCGGCTACGAACAGGCGCGCAAATTCACCTGGGACGCCGCCGCCCGCGCTGCTCTGCAGGCGTTCGACGCTCAGGTGAATACAACAGGGAGACCGGACCGTGGTTAGCGTTTCTGAGTGGTCTGCGAGGAAATTCGGTAGACGTAGACGAGCGCTGCCACCATCGACAACCCAATCAACAGTCCGGTGATGAACTGAGTTGCGGAGGTTTCTTCGACAAATTGCTCGATCCCCAAGATTAATGGTACTGCCAGCAGGACGAACGCGAGTAGTAAATAATCAAGGCGAGTTCGCATGGATACACC
>JADLHH010000525.1 GCA_020848855.1 Anaerolineae bacterium
AGCAGATAATCGCTGCCGTACATCACCATGTCGATTGCCAGGTCGTTCCCGGTCAGCACCCTAAAGTCCGGGCGGATTCGGTCGCGCAGTTGCAGCCGCTCCCATTCCAGCGCCCGGCTCAGCGACGAATGCTTCGCGCCAACGCACGCCGGAATGCCCAGCAGCCCGGCATACGTGTCGAGGTCGTAGATTTTGCCGAACGGCGCGAACATCGTGCCCAGCTCGAAGGCGATGAACTGCGGGCAGTCGCGCCCCAGCGCCGCGTATGCCGCCACGATGTCGTCGCGCACCTGCCCGGTCAGCCCGAAGGAGTGGAAGATCACCGGGACGCCGCCAAACGACTGAATTGCCTCGATCTGCCGCTGGTACGCCGCCTCGTTCCAGCCGTCGCCCGGCTGGTCGCCCACGAACGCCCCGGCAGCGAACGAGCGGCTTCCCAGCGTCTCGCGCGTCCGCGCCAGCACGTCGCGGCGGGTCGCGTCGTCCAGCAGATTGACGTAACCGGTGTCCATGTTGACTGCCGGGGTCAGTCCGGCGTCGGCGGTGCGCGCCACGTGGGCGCAGAAGCCGTCCCAGTCCACCGCGCCGTCGCCGCGAAACGGCAGCAATATCGCGGACATGCCAGTGATGCGGCGTCTGGGACGGATCAGTCCAGAGGGGGTCAAATCGCTCATAAGTATCATCCTTTTGCCGGGCATGATACCATGTTCCGCGCAATCCCGACAGCAGCGCCGCGAACCGGCATTTGAGACCACTCCTTCGCCGTCCAATGCGGTACACTTGAGCCAGATTCGACGCCGAACGAAGGCTGATATGCAATGTCCCAGACCGATGACGACCGCTATTTCGCGCCGGAGACGGCGTCTATCGCCCGCGACCTGTACGCCGGGGTGCGCAGCCTGCCGCTGGTCTGCCCGCACGGGCACGTCGACCCGCGCCTGCTGGCAGACCCGGATTACACCTTCGGCTCGCCCGTCGACCTGCTGATCATCCCCGACCACTACATCTTTCGGATGCTCTATTCGCAGGGCATCCCGCTCGAAGCGCTCGGCATCCCGCGCCGCGACGGCGGCGAAGTCGAGCGCGACCACCGCAAAATCTGGCAGATCGTCTGCGATCACTGGTATCTGTTCCGCGCCACGCCGACCGGCACCTGGCTGCGCGACGAACTGAGCGGCGTGTTCGGCATCGACGCCAAGATCACCAGCGCCAACGCGCAGGCAATCTACGACGCGATTGATCACCAGTTAACGCAGCCGGACTTTCGCCCGCGCCGCCTGTTCGAGCGCTTCAACATCGAGGTGCTGGCGACCACCGACGCTGCCACCGACACGCTGGCGCACCATCAGGCGATCCGCGACTCCGGCTGGAACGGGCGCGTCATCCCCACTTTCCGCCCGGACAGTGTGGTCAACATCGACTATGCTGGCTGGCGCGCGAACATCGACACCCTGAGCGCCGTCTCCGGCATCGACGTGACCAGCTACGCCCGTTATATCGAAGCCCTGGAGCAGCGCCGCGCCTTCTTCAGGTCGATGGGCGCGCGCGCGACCGACCACGCCGCGTTCACCGCCTGCACCGAGCGCCTGAGCGACACGGACGCCGAGGCGATCTTCCAGCGAGCGTTAAGCGGCACGGCGAGCGACGAGGACGCCCACCGCTTCACCGGGCACATGCTGGTCGAGATGGCGCGCATGAGCGCCGACGACGGGCTGGTGATGCAGTTACACGTCGGCAGTTTCCGCAACCACAACCCGGCAATCTATGCGCACTTCGGGCGCGACATGGGCGCCGACATCCCAACCACGTCCGAGTTCACGCGCAGCCTCAAGCCGCTGCTCGACCGGTTCGGCAACCGCGCCGACCTGACCATCGTGCTGTTCAACCTGGACGAAACCACCTACAGCCGCGAACTCGCGCCGCTGGCGGGGCATTACCCGGCGCTGCGGCTGGGACCGCCCTGGTGGTTCTTCGACAGCTTCAATGGGATGCGCCGCTTCTTCGACGCGGTGGTCGAAACCGCCGGCATTTACAACACCGCTGGCTTCAACGACGACACCCGCGCCTATCCGTCGATTCCGGCGCGCCATGATCTCTGGCGGCGGGCGTCCGCCGACTGGCTGGCGGGGCTGGTCGCGCGCCAGTTCATCGACGTGGACGACGCCCACGACATGATCGCCGCGCTGGCATACGGCTTGGCGAAGCAAACCTACCGGCTGTAATCGACACAATCCCATGAACCACGTAGGGACGCAGCGCGCTGCGCCCCTACACACCTGACGACTAACGGATGACCTTCATTTGCGCGGCGGGTTTTTCGACATCCTCATGATAAAATGGATTTCGATTCCGACAAGGCACACCTGTCGGACGGATGTACACTTTTTTTGATACAACCGACCCGGAGACAATCATGACTGAATCCGCTTCCCAGTTCATCCTGAAAATGTTCGGCGTCGAAGGCAAAGTCGCCATCGTCACCGGGGCGACCGGCGTCCTCGGCGGCGCGATGGCGCGCGGGCTGGCGCGGGCGGGCGTCAAAGTCGCCGTGCTGGGACGCCGCCGCGAACGCGCCGAGCAGGTGGCGAACGAGATCATCGAAGCGGGCGGGACGGCGCTCGCCACCCCCGCCGACGTGCTCGACAAGGCGGAGCTTGAAGCCGTGCGCGATCAGGTGCTCGCCGCGTGGGGAAACATCGACATCCTCGTCAACGCCGCTGGCGGCACGACCCCGGCAGCGACGATTCCGCCGGACAGGAATTTCTTCCAGATGGACGTGGACGCGACGCGCTACGTCATCGACCTGAACCTGGTCGGCACACTGCTGCCATCCTACGTGTTCGGAGAAGTCATGGCGAAGAAAAAGCAGGGCTGCGTCGTCAACATCTCGTCGATGAACGCGCAGCGCGCCTTCACCCGCTCGATTGCCTACTCCGCCGGGAAATCCGCCACCGACAGCTTCACCCGATCGCTGGCGATTGAACTGGCAACCAAGTTCGGCGAAGGGCTGCGCGTCAACGCCATCGCGCCGGGCTTCTTCGTCGGCGACCAGAACCGGGCGCTGCTGCTCAACCCGGACGACACGCTCACGTCGCGCGGGCAGAAGATCATCGACCATACGCCGTTCGGGCGCTTCGGCGAGCCGGACGATCTGGTCGGCACGCTGCTGTGGCTGTGCAGCCCGGCGGCGAGCTTCGTCACCGGCACGATCACGATGGTCGACGGCGGCGCGAACGCTTTCAGCGGGATTTAGGGACGCGGGGAATTTCGAGGTGAACCGGGTTTACTGCTTGCAGGGGCACAGCGTGCTGTGCCCCTATCGAGGTTTGTTACCGGAGCATCGTCGCTCTTAGAAGTTATTCCACAGCAACTGGTTCTGCACTTCGTGGTGGAACTGAATTTCCGGCGTCTTGATGCGCGCGCCCAGCAGCCGGGGACAGCGATCCGCCGACGCGCGCTTGAGACCGGCATACTTCCCGGCGACACCATCACCCAGCAAGCTCGAGATATAGGCGCTCGTCTCGAAATCGTCGATGGCGTCGTAAATATTGTCCGGCAGGATGGCATCCGGCGAAACCGGCTTGATCGCGCCTTCGAGACCGGTCTTGAACAGGGTATACACCGCCAGATACGGGTTGGCATCCGGGGCGATGGAACGGACTTCGATACGAGCCGAACGGGAGTTGCCGATCGGGATACGCACCATGCTGCCGCGATCAATCGGCGACGCCTTAATCTGGTTGGGCGCTTCGAAATGCGG
This sequence comes from Anaerolineae bacterium, assembly GCA_020848855.1. The sequence goes on from JADLHH010000525.1 coordinate 3,761, forward strand.
GTCGAGGCGGCGGTAGGCGTTGACGCTAGGGTTCAGCACGAGGCAGATATCGCGCCCAGCGCTCAAAATCCGGTTGATGAAGTCCCACGCCAGCGACGAAATGCTTTCCTTGCCATCCGCCTGCCAGAACAGGTTGGTTTCGCCCTTGGAAACCGACATGTTGGTGTGCATACCGCTGCCGTTCACGCCCGTGATCGGCTTGGGCAGGAAGCACGCCGTCAGATCAAGCTGGCGCGCCACCTGGCGGGCGATCAGCTTGTAAAGCTGCACCTGGTCGGCGGCGACCACCGCTTCGGCGTGCCCGTAGTTCATCTCGAACTGCGCCGGCGCGACTTCCGGGTGATCCTTCTCATTGGCGAAACCCATCGCCCGCTGGACTTCCGCCGCGTGGTCGATGAACAGGCGCAGCTCGTCGCCGGGCAGCGAGTGATAGTAGCCGCCGGTCGCCACAAGCTCGAATTCGCGCGTTTCGACGAAGCGCTGCTCGGCGTGCCTGCCGCGGAACACGAACCCCTCGATCTCGTTGGAGATGTTGAAGGTGTAGCCGTTGGTCTCAAACTGCTGGGCAGTGTACTGCTTCAGCACCGAGCGCAGGTCGGCGCTGTAGGGTGTCCCATCGCGCTCCAGCACTTCGCCGAAGACCAGCACCTTGCCGGGTCCGAACACGTCCGACGGAACCCAGTAGAACGCCGACCAGTCGATCCCCAGACGCAGGTCGGATTCAACCTGCTGCGAGAAGCCGCGCACCGACGAGCCGTCGAAGGTCAGGTTGTCGGCGGACTTCAGCAGGAATTTCTTGTCATAGTCGAGCATGTGCAGCCGACCTTCAAGGTCGCTGAAGCACACCGTCACCGCCTTGATGCGTTTCTCGTTGGTGAGGTACTTCATCCGTTCTTCGCGGATGGTATCGACCGGCGTGCGGCTGAGACGCTTCGACTTGGCTTCCAGGTTGAGTTCTTCAAGCTGGTCGTACGGAATTTCAAGGAAATCGCGCAGTTGTGTGGTCATGATCACCCTATGTTTTGGCATCAAGAGTCTGATCAGCCAAGTCTATGAAGTTCGTGGCAGATTAGGATGTGAAGAATCGCTAAAGATATATCGGGTTACTTGTCAAAAACTGACAATACATGACGGCGCTCGCTCGTTTTTGGGCAGGTATGCTCAATTCGTGTTGGGCATTCACGATAGAATTGCGAATTCAGTAACGCTGCCGGGTGGGTAAGGTGTATAGATTTCCCGCGTGATCCCGCCCCCCACTTTCGGCGAATGCGCTATTATCTGGCAGTGTGACGGGTAGAGGCACTCTTCGGGGGATCACAGCATGAGCATCGCCGACTTCGAGATTCGCAGCTTGCCAGGTTTGTGGCGCTGGTACGACCGGGAGAGCCGCACGCTCGCGTTCGGGGCGACTTCGGCTGCCGAAGCGGAAGACTGGCAGGCGGCGCTGCGCCAGCAGCTTACCCGGCTGCTGGGCGGCTTCCCGGCAGAGCGCTGCGACCTGACTCCCACCCTCGTCGAATCGGTCGATGCGGGCGATCACCGGCGTGATCTGCTCGTCCTGCAAACCCTGCCCGGCGAATACCTGCCGGTCTATGTGCTGACGCCTTATAACGCGACCGCCCCGTACAAACCGGTCATCGCCCTGCACGGGCACGGCTCGTGGGGCGCGCGCAGCATCGTCGGCATTGACGACAGCCCTGAAGCCGCCGCATTCTCTACCGAGCTTCATTATGATTATGCCCGCCGGATCGCGCGGATGGGGTATCAGGTGTTCGCGCCGGAACTGCGCGGCTTCGGCGTGCGGATGGAGTACAAGGAGCGGGCGTTGCAGGCTGCCGACCCGACCGCGCTCTGGGTGTCGTCGTGCGAGCGCGTCAGCCTGAACGCGCTCATGAGCGGCAAAACCCTGATGGGGCTGCGCGTGTGGGACGTGATGCGGCTGATCGACTACGTGCAGGCGCTCCCCGACGTGCAGCCAGGCAGCCTCGCCTGCGTCGGCTTGTCCGGCGGCGGCACGCTGACTATGTATACCGCCGCGCTCGACACGCGCATCACCTGCGCCTACAGCAGTGGCGCAGTCAACACCTTCCGCGACTCGATCCTGTCAATCGACCACTGCCTGTGCAATTACGTCCCCGGCATCCTCGAATACGCCGAGATGGACGAGATCGCCGGGTTGATCGCGCCGCGCCCGCTGATGGTCGAAAACGGTCTGAGCGACCCGATCTACCCGCCGCACGGCGTCGAAGCGGCAGCCGCGACGCTGCGCCGCGTCTATGCCTGCTTCGGCGCGGACGACCGCTTCATGGTGCACAGCTTCGACGGTCCGCACCGCTGGGACGGCGCGCTGACTGAAGCGTGGCTGGCGCGGTGGCTGTGAGCGGCTGACCGAGCGCTGCTGCATCGCGTATCAAACGCTGCGCTAGCCGACGGCAATCGAATCCACCATGAGCGCGGCAGCAAATCCGTGAGAGGCAGCGTAGGGTCGCAGCGTGCTTGCGCCCCTACCGGTTAATCGTATGCCTGAGAGATCACCGCATCCACCGTCGCGTAGTCGAGCATCCGCGACACCGAGATGCGGTGATGTCCATCGACCACGAAATACAGGTCGCGCACGCGGATCAGTTCGACCGGCGGCAGCGCCGTATTCTGAAGCGTCATCGAGGCGATACGCACCCAGCGGTTGCTCAGCCGGTCGGTGAGCGGGTAAAAGCGGCGGTCGAAGTCGTCGCTACGGTTGACGCTTCCGCGAATCGCGTCCAGTTCGACGACCTGCGTGACGCCGGGCAGCGCCTCGCTGACCATGTCCGGCGAGAGCACGTCGCGCAGCGCCAGCAGCCGCCACGAGCGTCCCAGCATCCGGTCAACCAGACGACGGCGGCTCCCGCGCGCCAGCGCGCCCTCGAACAGCGGAAGCGCCGCCGGGTTGAACCAGGTGATCCCTGACCGAGGGCGTCCAGACTCGCGGTCTTTTATCACTGGAAACATATGCGCCCCCTTTCGCTGTTCGAATACTGCTCTCCCCACAAAACAATACGCTTCAGCGTCTGGCAGGTTACGAAATGCGGGTCGCCTGGCGGAATCGAAAACCCCGGCGCGGCAATCTGCACCGGGGCTGTTTCAACTCAGTCCTGAAGCCTCAGTCCTCGTTCCGACTCGGCACTCAGCACTCGTTACTCAGTACTACGGTTAAGGCATTAACGGCTGCGCGGGCGAATAATCAATCTCGTCGAGAGTCTTGACAATCGCTTCCCACGTCATCGGCGCTTCCCAGTCGACGCTGACGACCTTGGTGTCCACATCGCCCGCCACGCGAATCACGCCCTGCTGATGACTCAGTTCGTTGACGATGGTGTGTACACAGCCCTGGCAACCGATATTCGGTACGGTAAACGTCCGGTGTTCCATCTTGAGAATCCTGTCTCCTGAACAGCGTCCAATTGCATATCAGACGCTGCGATCACGTCAGTTCTTATTATGCACCCTGTATCCGCGTACAACGTCAAGCCTCAAAAATCTAACTTTCGAGCGCGGCGGCGATTTCAGCGCGCGCCTCAGCATCGGCTTCCCGGTCGTAGCGCTGCTTCAGCGCCCGCGCCGATTCGCCGATCCACCCCAGCGCCCACGCCGCGTGCCCGCGCACCAGCGGACTCGCGTCGTTCAGCAGCCCTTCGAGCAGCGGGATCGCCGCCGCGTCGCCCCAGTTCCCTGCAGCGATGCAGGCGTTGCGCACCAGCCGGTCGCGCCTGATTCGCTCGACCGGTGACCCGGCGAAGCGCGCCATGAACCTGGCGTCGTCCAGCGCCAGCAGGTCGAGCAGCGGCGGCGCGGCGCGGTCGGCGTCGGATGGCTCGAAGATCGATTCGCGCGTTTCCGGCGCGAAGCGCTGGAATGGGCACACGTCCTGACACACGTCGCAGCCGAATACCCAGTTGCCCATCAACGGGCGCAGATTGCGGTCAATCCAGCCCTTGTGTTCAATCGTCAAATAGCTGATGCACCGGCGCGCGTCCAGCACATGTGGGCGCGGGAAAGCGTCGGTCGGGCAGGCGGCGAGGCAGCGCGTACACGTCCCGCACATCGTCGCCCGCCCCGGCGCGTCGTAAGCATCGAATTCGAGATCGGTCAGCAGTTCGCCCAGAAAGAAGTAGCTGCCCCGGCGCGGGTGGATCAGCATGGTATTCTTGCCGACGAAGCCCAAACCCGCCGAATGAGCGTGGCTGCGCTCCAGAATCGCGCCGGTATCGACGTAGACGCGCTGCGAGAGCGCCCGCTCGGTCGCAGCTTGCAGCCATGCCGCCAGCGTTTCGAGGCGCGGCGCGATCACGTCGTGGTAGTCCAGCCCCCAGGCATACGAGGCGATCCGCCCGCGCGCCGGGTCGGTCAGCACGGCATCGTCAACCGAGGCGCGGTAATCCAGCCCGACGACCACCAGCGAGCGCACGCCGGGCAGGATGACGTTGAGGTCGCGCCGCCGCGCCTGCCGATCCGGGCGCGCCATGTAGCCCATCGTGCCGTGCATCCCGGCGTCGATCCAGCGGAAGTAGGCGTCGAGACGCGGCGACGGCTCGGCGCGCGCCAGCCCGACCAGATTGAAGCCGAGTGCGCGTGCCTGTAATTGGACTGCTTCCGCCGAGAAGGTCATGTTAGTTCGGGTTTTTCCGCCATCGGTCGATTATACTTCGAGAAATCATGAGACTGGAGAAAAGCGATGCCTTCCGACGACGACGTGAAAGCCCACTCGCGCGAGCGCTTCAGCCAGCACGCTTCCGGCTACGTCACCAGCGCCACCCATTCGCAAGGGCACGATCTGGATCGCCTGCTCGAAGTCGCCGCGCCGCAAGCCAACTGGCTCGCCTGCGATATCGCCACCGGCGGCGGGCATACCGCGCTCAAGATCGCGCCGCACGTCCGCAAAATGATCGCCACCGACTACGCCCTGCCAATGCTGGCGGCGGCGCAGGAATTCATCACCGGGCAGGGTATGACGAACGTCGCCTACGTCCCGGCGGACGCCGAAAACCTGCCGTTCGCCGACAACACGTTCGATTTGATCCCCTGCCGCAGCGCCCCGCACCACTTCCCGGACATCTTCCGCTTCGTGCGCGAGGCGGCGCGGGCGCTCAAGCCGGGCGGGCGCTTCGTCGTGCAGGATCACGTCGTGCCGGAAGACAAGAAAGCACTCGCCTACGTCGAAGCCTTCGAGCGCCTGCGCGACCCCAGCCACAACCGCGCCCTGAGCGAATACGAGTGGCGGGGCGATTTTCTGGACGCGGGGCTGACGGTCGAGCATGTCGAATGGCTGCGCAAACGCGCGCATCTGGTCACGTGGGCGGAGCGGCAGGGCTGCGCGCCGGACGTGATCGAGCGGCTGCAAATCCTGCTGGTGCAAGCGCCGCAAGCCGTCGCCGAATTTCTGAAGCCGACCGCCGCCGGGACTCCCGACGCCGGCTTCGACCACGTGCATATTCTGATTAGCGGGCGGAAGTAGGGGCGCACAGCCGTGCGCCCCTACGGGTTATGCCGATGTGACAATCCCCGCCACTGCCTCGGCGGCTCGCTCCGCGCCGCCGAGCGCCGCCATCTCCGCCGCCAGTTCACGGGCGGTTTGCTTCACCTTCTCGTCGCTGACAATCGCCTTCACGCCTTCGAGCAGCATCCCCTGTTTCACGTCGTGGGCAGTCAGGTTCAGCCCGACTTTCGCCTGCGCCACCCGCCGCGCCTGCCCGCGCTGGTCGGCGGCGTGCGGCACGACGATCTGCGGGATGGCGTGGATCAGCGCGGCGTGGGTCGTGCCCATCCCGCCGTGATGGATCATCAGCTTGGTGCGCGGCAGCACGTGGTCGAACGGCACGAAGTTGAGCAGGCGCGTGCCCGGCGGCAGCGCAGCGATCAGCCTGCCCTTCTCCTCCGGCTCAATCGGATTCCAGCCGACGACGACCAGCGGCACGAACCCGGCGCGCGCCGCCGCCTGCGCCGCCCAGCTAAAGAAGCCGTGATCGCCCGTAAACGTCGTGCCGAGCGTGATCAGCGCAATGGGCGCGACAGTAGGGATACCGGTCAGCCAGTCCGGCGGGTTGCCACTCGGCGGGGTCGGTGCGCCGCCGACGAACAGCGTTTGCGGCAGCAAGTTGGCGCTATCCGCTTCATACCACGAGGGACTGAAGTAGCTCACATGCAGATGCGGGCTGAGGATCGACGGCGTGGGACCGGGCGCGATGTTGACGCCGCGCAGCCCGAAGCGCGCGCACAGCCGCTCGATGCGCCCCCGGCTCTCGTCGCCGAGCGATTTCTGCACCGGGAACAGGAAATCCTCGTTCAGCTCCTTCTGGGCGACCCAGCCGCACACCGCCAGCGGAATATCAAGCGCTTCGGCTGCCAGCGCCGCCGCCGTCAGGAACGGATCGGTGACGATGGCATCGGGCGTGCCGATCTCGTCCGCCAGATCGATCAGCGCCTGCACGGCGTCGCCAACCAAATCCTCGCTCAGCCAGGTATCGAGCGCCCGCCGGTAGCGCAGCATGACCGCCTCCTGCGGCGGGATGGTCGTCAGATCGGGCGCGGGCGGCGGGGGCCACAGCCAGCCGGTCACGCGAATCGGCGCGAACGGGACGCCCGCCGCAGCCAGCGCGCCGCCGAGGGTGTTTTCGCTCACCCAGGTGACTTCGTGCCCGCGCCGGATCAACGCCTGCGCTGTTTTGAGATAGCCGCCCCAGTCCAGATGGCTGAACAGCGGCGCGGAAACGAACCAGAATTTCGCCATAGAAGTTACCGTCGTAGATTGAACGCGCAGGAGCGGGGCATGTCTCGCCCCTACGGACACAATCTAGTGCTTATGCCGTCGAAAATCTGCAACAAAGGTTGGAAAGCACATCTAAGAGGCTAAGCTCATCGCCAGAGATAGTATTGCGTGCCCGACGCTGGCTATGACGAAAATCCAGCCGAGGATAATCATGAAATAGGCGTAAATCAGTATCGCTCGAATCACAGGTTTCGCAAGATGAACATCACCGGAAGGCGCTCCCAGCAGCCAAGACTTTGCGGGAATAACGCCGCTGGGGAGCGCATTCAGAGCTGTTCGCTTTGTTCGTGAACCCCACCACAAGATAAGAGAACCGAAAGCCAACAGGACGAAGAATGTTCCCACAGTTTGCATATTACGTCGTGAGGTCTACGTCCGGGTGGCGCTGCGCGTCGCATCACTGCGCGTCAGCCACACCGGCTGGAGCTTGCCCTGCGGCATGTGCAGCATGGCGTACAGGCGCTGCGCTTCTTCCCAAACGGCGGCGGAGTCGTCGGGGCGGTCGAGCGCGGCTTGCTGCTGGCTGCGCGCGCTCAGCGCCTCGGCAAGCAGGCGTCGGTGGTCGATCCTGCGGGCGAGCGCAATTGCCTCGGTCAGCGCGTCCTCGGCTCCGGCAGGCTCCTCCTGCGCCATCCACAGCCGCGCCTGCCCCACCAGCGCCGAAATGATCAATTCGGCGGATTTCCCCGCGCGCCCCGCCGCCAGCCCGTCGGCGAGCAGCGTTTCGGCTTCGGCGAACGCCCGTGCAGCGACCAGCGTCCCGGCAAGGTTGACCTTGATCTGCCCTGCCCGCAGCGGATCGCCGCCCGGTTCATCCACCAGCGCCAGCGCCTGACGGTGCTTTTCCAGCGCCACAGCGATGTCGCCGAGCGAGTCGTAGACCAGCCCAAGATTGTCAAGCTGGATCGCCGTCTGGAGCGTCAGCCGGTTCGGTTGGCTGATCGCCAGCGCCCGTTCGAGCGTCGTGATCGCCCGGCGCGGTCGCCCGACCAGCAGCAGAAACCAGCCGTAATTGCCGTTGCGCGTCGATTCGGCGACGGCATCGCCCAGCCGCTCGGCGATCACAATCGCCTCGGTGAAGAAAGCGTCGGCGGATTCGACATCGCCCTGTTCGGTGTAGGCATTAGCGGCGTTCGACAGCACCAGCCCGCGCGTGTGCTGGTCGCTGGTGTCGAGCGAGTTCAGCACCATCAGCGCCTGTTCGAAATCCTTCACGGCGCGCGCCCGCTGTCCAAGCTGCTGGCGCGCACTGCCGATATCGCAGTGGAGCCGCGCCACCTGCGCGTAGGCGTGCAGTTCATCGTAGACCGCCAGCGCCGCCGTCCATTCGCTGATGGCAGCCGGGTAATCCTTGCCCGCCAGGTACACCAGACCGAGATCGCGCCGCGCCTGCGCCAGTTCCAGCGGCTTGTCCGCCGCCCGCGCTTCCTGAATCGCCCGCTGGTAAGTGGCAATCGCGCCGGGGCTGTCACCGGTGTCCACCTGCGCGGCGGCAAGGCTGCGCAGCATATGGGCATCGCCTTCGGCTGCCGCCTGCAAATGCGGGATGGCTTCCTCGCTGCGCCCAACCGCCCGCAGCGCCGCGCCGAGCGCGCCTTCCGCCCGGCACAGCAGCGCCGGGTCGTTCAGCCGCTTCGCCGTCATGAAGGCGCTCTGGGCGTGCGCCAGCGCCTCGTCGGGCTTGTGCAGACTCAGGCTGGCTTTGCTGATCTGGGCGACGACGCCGACGTACTCCGCCGACGCCGCATCCGGCGCGAACAGGCGCAGCACGTGACTGTAATAGCTGTAGGCTTCGGGGTAGCGTCCCTCATCCAGCGCACGGTCGCCGAGCACCTGCCCCCAGCGCCGCTCGTAGATGCGGTAGCCCGCCTGTTCGGCGAGGCGTAAAGCGCGTTCCAGCGCGTGCTGACCATCGCTGACCTGCCCGTTCTGGATCATCGCCAAGCCGAGCAAGCCCGTGAGCAGGCTGTTGAGTTCGTTATCGCCCGCCGCCGCGAGCCTGGGCAGCGCTTCGTTGAGCAGATGCGCCGCATAGCTGGCGTTGCCCTCGTGCAGATACGTCCCGGCGAGCAGACCAAGCGCCCGCCCTTCGGCTGCGCTCGACACCGCGCGGCGGGCGAGGTTGACCGCCTGCTCGAACGCGCTGCGCGCGCCCGCCATGTCGCCGCGCGCCTGCGCCAACATGCCGATGCCGCTGTGGATGTACGAGCGCTGAGTATCGCCGCGCGCGCCCGTCAGCAGCGCCCGAAGCAGCTCGTCGGCAGCGTCGTAGCGCGCCTGAGCAGTATAGATTTCGGCTTTGTGCAGCAGAGCGACAACTTCAGCAGCTTGATCCGGGGCGGAACGAGCGACTTCAAGCGCACGCTCCAGAAGCTCCAGCGCCGCGTCGTAATTCTCGGCAATCTGCGCTTTCCAGGCGGCATCCAGCTTGTTTTCGAGCGCGCGTTCGTGGGGTCGAAGCGCAGGGCGAAAGAGGTTCGCCAGCGTTCCTTTCAAATCCATCCGGTTTCCTGTTCGACGCTTCCCACTCTATTTGTAGCGCGTTTCCAGCGAAAAGAAAAGCAGGCGTCGTTCAGGCGGCAGACGTTACCGAGAGTCCGCGAGTGTAGGGGCACGATATATCGTGCCCCCCATCAAGGGATAATCACGCAGAAAAAAGGGGGCAGGAGCGCGGGCTACGCCGGCGTGTTCTCGTCGCCCAGCCAGCGCCGCAGGGCAGCGGTCGCCTCTGGGGCAAGAACGAGATTCAGGCAGAAGTAGCCGCTGGCATCGCCGATGATCGTCGGGCGCACCACCAGCGAGCCGTCGCTGCGCAGCCCCAGCCCCAGAAAACAGTCGCCCGTGCCCACCTGCCGCGTGACGTTGAGTCCGTCGTTGGGCTGGATGTGGCTGATCGTGCGGATCAGTTCGCGCACGCGCAGCCGCAGCGCGATTTCCAGCGAGCCGTAGCTCGCCGAGATCGGCGCGTACTCGCCTTCACGACGCAGCGCGATGGTTGGGTGCGCGCCGTCGCTGTTTGTCACAGTGAACGTGATGACGCCGGTCGCCGTGTCGACAACCGCCTGATCGAGCGTTTGAAAGTTCCGCATGAGCCACCCCCCGCCTATCAAACAGGCGGCGATAATACCGCTGGATACCGTTACGAGCCAGATTCTCGGATATGACATGCCGCGTAGGAAATTACGCCATCTGTCACCTGTTTCGGAGCGCCTCTCCGCCTAAGATAAAGTCAGCATTGTGAATGATTGTCCAATGGGTGACTGGCTCTCGATTACGAGAGTAGTCTCGTCTCGAATAATCATCGGACGGTTGATTATGTCGGTGGCAGCAGCAGTAGGCTGTCGGTCGCTGGCTTAA
>JADLHH010000526.1 GCA_020848855.1 Anaerolineae bacterium
GCTGTGGTACAGAAAAATCGGTAAGCCTGTGGGGAGCTGTGCTGCGAAATTTTCAGGCAGTTCATACTGCGACACATCCCAGTCCTGGTTGCCCCAGTACGGCGCGGCAATCAGAAAAAGTCCGGCAGCACGGGCTGCCTGTTCCGGCGTTTCCACCAGCATTTTCAACAGCAGCGACGCGCCAAACGAATGCCCGACAAGAATTGGTTTGCCGTTCATCGGGGCAAGCTCCGCCAGCATGGTTTCCTTCCACGCCGGGTATTCGGGCGCGTCCGCGTTCGGCATCTTTGGAAAATGGATCGCATATTCGTTGCCAAGCGCGGCTTGCAAGGCGTCTGCCAGTTTGCCATCTTCGGCATACGCGCCTTCGCCACCACCGTGAATGAACAGAATTTCTTTCGTCATGAGGCATACTCCTCAGTATTCGGCTTACTTGATGACGCGGTATTGCAGGTGCGTCACGCCTATCCCCGCTACGATTCCCGTGCTTTCCAGTTCAGTCACCCGTTCGAGGTTCTCAAACAGGCGAATGCCGCTGCCGAGCAGCATGTGTGCCAGATCGATCTGGATTTCGTCGACCAGCCCCGCGTTCAGCACCTGCTGCACCACCTTCGACCCGCTAATGGCGACGCGCTTTCCCCCCGCCACCTGCTGCGCCTGCCGGAGCGCGCTTTCCACCCCGTCCGTCACGAACGTGAACGGGTATTCCGGCTTTACCCACTGCTCAGGAATGTTGTGCGTGACGATGAAAATAGGTTCACCTACTGGCGACGTGCCACCCCATGCCTGAGACACGTCGAAGTCGCGCCGCCCCGTCACGGTCGCGCCGATTGATCCCCACAGCGATTGCAGCAGTTCCGCGCTGGCTGCCGAAACCCGAAACGGACGATCCGTTGCTGCAACACGAAGCGGCGTGTCTCCGCTCATGTACCACTTGAACAGCCGCCAAACATCGTCATCAGGGTCGGCGATGAAACCATCCAGCGACATCGTGAATTCTGCGATGACCGTGCCCATAGCACATCCTTTGCAGCAATAAAGCCGGGTTGGGGAATGAAACGTTACTTCTGCTTCGGCGCGAACGACCAGCCGCGCGCTGCCAGCGCCTCGTTCAGTTCCTTGATACTTTTCGGTCCCATGCCGTGCAGGTTGGCGATTTCCTTTTCGGTCACTTTCGTCAACTGTTCCAGCCGTGTGTAGCCTGCCGCTTCCAGCGCATCATGCGCCGGGTTGGACATCTTGGGGAAGTCGTTGTCGCGCTGCTTGACTGGTTTTTTCGTCATCGTGCTTCGCCTTCTACTTTTGGTCAAAGGAAAATGTCTTATACCGGCATAATGGGTGCGCCCCGCACTAAAAGCTGGGGAGTTCTTTTTCACTTCCGATTTGCAAGCAATTTTATTCAAAATGGCTCATCGCGTCAAGAACAGATTTTCTATTTCAAGTCGTTCATGCTACACTCGCATCAATACATTCGCGTCCGTTCGCTCAGGGAGCAAACCAAAATGGCGTCCTCTGCTTCCAAGCTACAAGCCCCGAACATCGAGCCGGCGGTCATCTACTGGCTGCTCGATTCCGACCCGGCGCTGCGCTGGCAGGTGAAGAGCGACCTGCTCGGCGCACCCGTAGGCGAAGTTGCCGCCGAGCGCGCGAAAGTCGCTACCGAAGGCTGGGGCGCGCACCTGCTGGCGCTTCAGGGCGAAGACGGCACATGGGGTGGCGCGGCGTGGAACCGAGGCTGGAACTCGACCATGCACGTCCTCATGCTGCTGCGCGACATGGGGCTTGACCCTGCGAGTGAACAGGCGCAGCGCGCGCTTGCGCTCGTCCGTGAGCGCGTCAAATGGCAGGGCTGGCAAGCCTACGAGGGCAACCCCTTCTTCACGGGCGAAACCGAGCCGTGCATCAATGGGCAAATGGGCGCGGCGGCAGCCTACTTCGGGCAGGATGTGCGAAGCGTGATCGAGCGACTGCTCGGTGAAACTCTCCCCGACGGCGGCTGGAACTGCGAAGCGGAAAATGGTTCCACCCGCTCGTCGTTCAACACCACCATCTGCGTGCTGGAAGCATTGCTCGCCTACGAGCGGCAGTTCGGCAGCCAGCCGCAAATTACCGAAGCACGCCAGCGCGGCGAAGGCTATTTACTCGAACGCCACCTGTTCCGGCGGCGTTCGACAGGTCAAGCAATCACCGAAGACCGCAAGGGCAAAACCGACTGGACGCGCTTCGCCTTCCCGACGTGGTGGCACTACGACATTTTGCGCGGGCTGGAATACCTGCTCCACGCGGGTATCACGCCGGACGAGCGCATGAACGAAGCTATCAAGTTGGTCGAAAGCAAGCGCGGCGACGATGGTCGCTGGCTGCTGGACACGCAGTACCCCGGAGTCATGCCTATCGACTTGGGCGAACGCGAAGGGCAGCCCAGCCGCTGGAACACGCTGCGCGCCCTGCGTGTGCTGAAGTGGTACTACGGAAACTAACACCAGAGGAATCAAAACCGCCCTGCCCAGCCGAGTGAAAACGGTTGAGCGGGCGGTAAACGCTGGCGAACGCTAACGCTTCAGCGCGTAAGTCATAATCACGACACCCGTGCTCAGCGGGCGGGCTTCCACCAGCGTAAAATTGGCGTGGTAGTCGTTGAACAGCTTCTTGCCCTTGCCCAGCACCATCGGGTAAACCAGCAGCGAAAACTCATCGACCAGATTCGCCTGCATCAGCGTTTGCAGCAGCGTGCCGCTCCCGCTCACGGCAATGTCGCGCCCGTCCTGCGCCTTTAGCTTCTGCACTTCCTCGACGACGTTGCCGCTGATCAGCGTGGTATTGTTCCATGTCGGCGTGCCCATCGTGGTCGAAACGACATACTTTTTGAAGTTGTTCATGCCATCCGCTTCGGGACCGCTCATGCTGCCAAAGGTCGCCTCGAACGTCTCATACGTTCTGCGCCCCAGCAGTAGCGCGTCGCTGGCGAACGTTTGCTTGCCAATGTGCGCCCCCACTTCCGCATCGAAGAGCGGCATCGTCCAACCTGCGTATTCAAACGGCGGTGTATCATGTAGACCCGGTGCTTCGATGACGCCATCCAGCGTAATGAACAAGCCAGCGACCAGTTTACGCATCTGCATCTCCACAGGTGATTGATCGTATGCACTGATCATACGCCTACGAGGAGGGACGGGTCTTGTACAAAAACGACACGGACGAAGCAGTTTTGCGGGAGAAACACTCACTTTTTCCAGAGCGTCAGGTACTTTTTCTTATACTTCGCGTCTGGCTCGGTTTCGACCAGTTTCAGCGCCAGCACACGGATAGTTTCATCCGGCGCGGCGTCGTAAACGGTGCGTAAGCTCTGGCAGATGTCGTAGCGAATCAACGTACAGTTCTTCTCGGCGGCGCACTCCGCGAAACGCACCGCAAGCCCATCGAGATACACCTGACGGAAGCGGTCGATCACGCCCACCTTCCAGAGCGATTGCAAACAGTGCCGCGCCGTGACAAATCGTTCGTCCTTCGTCACCACGAGCAGCGCCCCAAAATCTGTCAGCAGCCGCCCTTCGGAGTCGCTTTTCGCCAAATTCGCCA
>JADLHH010000527.1 GCA_020848855.1 Anaerolineae bacterium
CGCTCGCGCAGGCGCACGAAGCGGCTGCAATGGTCGCTGGCTTGCACGCTGATCTGGTCGCCGGAACGCAGGTCGCCCATCGGGATGCCATCGGCGGCAAGCACGATCTCGGTCTGGCTGTCCGGCGTGACCACGACTTCAACCATCGCGCCTTCGGGCAAGATGATCGGACGATCCAAACTGAGATGCGGCGCGACGGGAACGACGAGAATATTGCTGAGTTCCGGCGGCAGGATCGGTCCCCCGACGGCGAGCGCATAGGCGGTCGAGCCGGTGGCGGTGGCGATAATCAGCGCATCGGCGTTGTAGGTGGTCGTCCAGTCGTGGTCGATGTAGGTATCGAGCCGGATGGTGCGGGTTTGCGCGCCTCGGCTGATCACCACATCGTTGAGCGCGTCGGCTTCGGCGATTTGCTGCCCGTCATGGAAGGCGCGAACGGCAATCCGCATCCGCTTTTCGATCCAGTAACCGCCAGCCAGCACCGCGTCGATGGTGGTTTCCCATTCGTCGGGGTTGCGGATTTCGGTGAGGAAGCCGAGGTTGCCCATGTTGACGCCGAGTACGGGCACGTCATCCGGGGCGCAGGCGCGGGCGGCACGCAGCATCGCCCCATCGCCGCCGATGGCAGTTACCATATCGGTATTGGCGGTCTGCCGGCGCACCGTTTCCTCATCCCACTGGCTGTACACCCACACGTCTAGCCCTCTGGCTTGCAGCATCGCGGCGATACGCTCCGCAACCGGCGCAGTTTGAGGGCGCGTAGGGTGCGCCAGTACCCCCATCCGTTGGATCATCACCCGGTTTGTTCTCCCTGTTCGAAATTCTAGTGTAGCGCCGGGGTTTATTCGATGCCAGCCGGTATCTATCATAGCACAACTGTGCTAGCATTAACCATCCTCTGATGAAAACGGCGTATACTGGTGAGTATGACGAATTCACAATCAATCAAAACATCATCGGCGCGGGGGGACATGCACAACATCGCCAACATCAATCTCAAAGTTCTGGTGATGGATACCGACTACTATGCACTGCAAGCTGTGAACAGCTATCTGGCGTGGGACAGGCGCACGCGGGTGACGTGCCTCGCGGAAAACATCGAGGCGATGTGGGCGTATATCAACCGCACGCCGCTGGCGGAACTGCCGGACGTAGTGCTGCTGGATGCCGACCACCTCGGCGGCGGCGACGCGCTGCGCTACCACATCGAACGGCTGCGGCAGAAGATCAAGGACGTGATGGTGATCTGCTTAGGGCAGATGCCGGATATGCGGCTGGTGGAAGCGGCGGCGGAGAGCGGCGCGCGCGGGTTTCTGCTGAAGGGCGAAGTACGGCTGCAAATCGCGTGGGCAATCGTGTTCGCGCGCGGGCATGACTTCGTGATCACGCCGGAGATCGCAAAAGCGGCGGAGCAGGTGTTTAACAGCCGGGTGCATCACGCGACGACGCTGCCGAGGCGGCGCGAATACCCGGAGCTGACCGAGCGCATCCGGCAGGCGATTGAGCTGTGTGTGGTCAAGGGGATGCCCGCGCACCTCGCGGCGGACGAAATGGGCATCAGCCTGCACACGATCCGCAGCTACATCAAAGAAGGCTACCGGATTCTGGAAGCCTACGACGAAACCGAGTACCCGGTGGATATGTCGCCACAGGAACGGGCATTCATGCGGCTGACGCGCTTCACCGACGAGCAGGAAGAGAAGTAGTGCGATGGTGGTAGTGGGTGCAAAGTAAGAGGTGATTTTTCCGGAGTCTGCCCAACCTGAACGGTATTGTAGGGGCTTAGCGCCGCTTAGCCCGTTCTTCTCCGTATACCTACCACAGCGGTTGATGCGAAAAGCCGTCGCCGGGATTGTCTGCGCGGCGGCGGTTTTCACCCCATTCACGGCGATTCGGGCGCAGGACTGCGAGATCGACCTGCGCGGCGCGATTGAACGGCTGACCGACGCGCAGGCAGCAGATGATATTTCGGCGGCGCTGGCGATGATTGCCAGTGTGCAGCGCCAGCTTGACGACATTCAACAGGCGTGCGCGGGCGTTTCGGGCGGCGCGTCCGGCGATCTCGCGCAGACGTTCAGCGCGCCGGGGGCGTTCCGCTTCCAGTACCCGGACGGCTGGATCGAGGGCGAGTTCCACGCGGGGCGCGACTGGGAAACTCTGCTTGCTCCGGCGAATACACAGCATATCCCGCTGCCGCAGGGCGGCACGATGACGGTGACGAGGGTCGAAACGCCGCTGACCTACAGCCCCTACGTGGCGCTGCCGAACCTGCAAAGCGTGACGGTGCTGGTCGGCAGCCCGCTGCATCTGTTCAACGAGCTTGGCTTGTATTCGGAAGCCTTCGCGGAGCAGGCGCTGGCGGGCGGCTTCGGCTTTGACGCGCTGGCACAGGCGCTCGAATCAGGCATCCGGCGATCTCCGATGCAGCCCGACCTGCTGCTGACACGGATTGATGCGGAACGCCCAACCGTCGGGTTCGAGGCATATGGCAATGATACGACGCTGACGATGGTGCTGGTGGCGCTGGACGAGGACGCGAACCTGTATGCGCTGCTGGTTAGCCCGACGCTTGCCGACGACCGTGCCGACATGCTGCCGCTGCTCGAAGCGATGGCGGCGACCGTGCAACCGCTGGGCTGATTGTTAGGCTGGCTCATTGTCAATGTCGTGGTACTGCTGTGGCAGCGTTATTTCCACACCCTGATTCCGCAGCAAAC
>JADLHH010000528.1 GCA_020848855.1 Anaerolineae bacterium
CGCTTTTGACTCAGCACCCAGCACTCAGCACTATTTTTACACCAGCTTGCGCCCGAAGAAGTCCGCCATCTCGCTGAAAGCATCCTGCGCGATGTCGCTGGTATTCAACTGCCCGTCCTGCACCATGAAGCCGTGTGGCTCGCCGGAGTAGACCTTCAGCTCAAACTCCGCGCCCGCCGCCGTCAGATCGCCGGCGTAGCGATAGATGTCGGCGACCGGGCTGGGCTGGTCTGCCGTCCCGTGAATGATCAGCATCGGCGCGCTCAGGTCGCCGACGAAGCTCGCCGGGGCAGGATCGCCATTGTACGGGAAGCCGTACCACGCCACGCCCGCCTTGAACGAATCGATCTGCGGCAGCAGCAGCATGGTGTAGCGCCCGCCCGCGCAGAATCCGGTCAAGCCGAGCCGCTCCGGGTCAACGTCGTCGCGGGCGCTCAGAAAGGCAACGCTGTCCTCGACAAGCTGCCTGACCGTGTCATCCGATGGCTGGCGCTCAAACGTCTGCCAGCCGACCGCCAGCACGACGAAGCCTTCCGCCGCGAACTGATCGACCATCGTCCTGTAGCCCTCTTCCAGCCCGTTGAACGAGTGGATCAGCACGATTCCGGGGTAGACTCCGGCTTCGGCGGGCGCGGCGAGATCCGACTGATACGCCTGCCCGCCGCTCGTCACCTCGACATCGCCGCTTGTGACATTTTCTGTCACATCCTGGGCGTATGCCGCCGCTGGCAGTACCGCAATTCCGATCAAAATCAACAGTATCGCAGCGAATCTTATCCTCATCATTCCACTATTCCTGACACTTTAGCTCGAACGGTGAGCAGCGATGCACGGCTGCGATTTACCCAGTGTATGGGAATTTTTCGCCGTTCCGTCCGATTCTCAACGGATTTTAATGCGCTGCGGCGTGTCGAAATAAAAAGCGCGGCAGAATGATCTGCCGCGCTGTATGCAGGCTCGCTTGCGCGAACCAACACCCCCGCAGGAATGCCGCTAGTATTCGCGGCGGTACGTCGTCACGCTGTGCCGGGTACGGGCGGGCGTGAAGATCAGCCGGAACAGGCGCACGATCAGCCACGCCAGCAGCGCGTATACGACGATAGCGATCATCGAGTAGAGTTCGATCACCCCGTTGCCAATTACCGGCGAGCCGACCAGCCCGGCGAACGGCGCCAGGAACACGTCGGTCAGCGAGTACAGGAAGCGCACGAAGTCGCTGGTCGGGTTGGCGGCGATGAACTTCAGGATGATCCGCAGCCCAATCAGCGCTTCGATCACGCCGAACAGCAGCC
The DNA here is from genome assembly GCA_020848855.1 of Anaerolineae bacterium. Next base: position 1,293 of record JADLHH010000528.1, read on the forward strand.
AGATCAGCCCGGAGATGCGCGCCACCAGCACACGACCACCGGCGCTGGGGTCTTCGACCACCTCGCGCTCCGCCTGCACCGCCGGGTCGCGCCGTACCACCGTCTCGCGGACAACCGGCTCTTCGTGGATAACCGTTTCCCGCCTTCTCGTTTCGTATTCTGTCATTTTCATCCTCCTGGGGCGAAACGCGCGCCTTTTCCGTCAGCAGACCGGCGCGCTCGCCCGATTGAGATTAATTACAATATACATTAATTTCAGCGCCGCCGTCCTGAGAAACTGGTGAGAAGATGCGGTCCCTGAACGCCGATACTGGTCACCTGGCGGGGAATTTCCCTGGACACCCGGCTTAATCCCCTGTGCGGGGAAAGAACTAACACCCTGTCTGATCCTGCAAAACCCGACCGCCAGTAAGATGACCGCACAGATAAAGATGAACATGTAGCAATGCAGGGGGCGGTTAACCATCATGACAGGTCGCATGGTTTATGTAGGTGTTTCTAATTCGGCTGTTGAAGCGCTGCGCCGTCAGGTCGAAGGTTCGGTGCTCACGCCAGATCATCCCGGTTACGCAATGACTCGGCGCGGCTGGAACCTCGCCGTCGAGCAGCACCCGGCAGTCATCATCGTGGCGACCAGCGCCGAGGACGTGTCGGCGGGCATCCGCTTCGCCCGTGAGCAGGGGCTGGGTGTCGCCGTCCAGTCAACCGGACATGGCATCGTTCACGCGGCGGACGATGCGGTGCTGATCGTCATGTCCGAGCAGAACGAAGTGTTTATCGACCCCGAACGGCAGGTAGCGTATGTCGAAGCCGGCGCGGTGTGGAAGCAGGTGCTGGACGCCGGACACGAACACGGCTTGGCGCCGCTGCTCGGCTCATCGCCCTATGTCGGCGTCGTCGGTTACACGATGGGCGGCGGCATGGGCTGGCTGGCGCGCAAGTACGGCTACGCCGCCGACAGCGTCCGCTCGCTGATGATCGTCACGCCGGACGGCGTCCTGCGTTACGCCAGCCCCGCCCAGAATGCCGACCTGTTCTGGGGCGTGCGCGGCGGCGGCGGCAACTTCGGCGTCGTCACCGGCATCGAATTCGCGCTCTACCCGGTCAGCGAGCTTTACGGCGGCGAACTGATGTACCCAATCGAGCAGTATGCCGACGCGCTGCGCTTCTTCCGCGACTGGACGGCTGATCTGCCCGACGAGATGACCGCATCGATCACGATGATGCACTTCCCGCCGCTCCCGCAGCTTCCGGTGTTCCTGCGCGGCAAAAAGTTCGTGCAGGTGAAGGCAGCATACACCGGCTCGCCGGAACAGGGCGAAGCCCACATTCAGGAGTGGCTGGACTGGGCGACGCCGATCCATAATACCTTCCGCGTCATGCCCTTCACCGAAGTCGGCACGATCAGCAACGACCCGGTCGACCCGATGCCGTCGCATGTCGCCAACGAGCTGTTCAACGAGCTGAGCGACGAGGCAATCGATATTATCGTGCGCTACAATACCGACGACCGCGCCCCGTGGGTCTTCACCGGCATCCGGCACATGGGCGGCGCGATGCAGCGCGCGGATCGCAGCGCCAACGCCATCGGCAACCGCGACGCGCAGTTCGTGCTGGAGATCGTCAGCGCCCTGCCCAGCCCGGAAGCGCTGGCACCGCTGGTCGACTACATCGCGCAGTTCAAGGATGAGTTGTTCCCGTATACCAGCGGCGGCAACTATCTGAACTTCATGGCGCCGGACGAAGCCAACACCCGCACCCGCGACGCTTACATGCCCGGCACGTTCGAGCGGCTGGTGGCGCTCAAAGCCAAGTACGACCCGGACAACCTGTTCCGGTACAGCTTCAGCATACCTGTGGGCGAGTCGCAGACAAACCGGGATTCAACCCAGGAAATGTTTGCGGTTTAGGGGGAATTCTCGCTTGAGTTGGGGGGAAAGCAGCGGGGCGATCCTGTTTAGACAGGATCGCCCCGCTTGCGTTTACAGCCAGCCGTGCTAGCGCACAATCTTCGTCCGCCGGCAGCGAGGGTATAGTAACTTCCAGAAGATCGCCTTCCAGCGATTCCAGGAACGCGACGATGTAATGGACTTCTTCGTCCGTCAGCTCGCGCTTGAGCTGGACGCTGCTCATCGTGCGAATCGCGTCTTCGAGCGTCGCCGCGCTGCCGTCGTGGAAGTACGGCGCGGTCAGCGAGACGTTGCGCCACGTCGCTGCGGCGGAACATCGGCGTCGTCCAGCAGGACGTGTACCTGTTCGCCGGGACGGTCGCGGACAACATCCGCTACGGCAGGCTGGACGCGACCATGCCGGAAATCGTCGCGGCGGCGAAGCAGGCGAACGCCCACGACTTCATCACGACGCTGCCGCAGAGCTACGATACCGACATCGGGCAGCGCGGCGTCAAGCTCTCCGGCGGGCAAAAGCAGCGCCTGAGCATCGCCCGCGCGTTCCTGAAGAACCCGCCCGTGATCATCTTCGACGAGGCGACCAGCGCGCTGGACAACGAGAGCGAGCGCGCGGTGCAGGAGTCGCTGGAGACGCTGACCGCCAACCGCACAACGCTGGTGATCGCCCATCGTCTGTCGACCGTCCGCAGCGCGCAGCGCATCGTCGTGCTAACCGACAGCGGCATCGAGGAGCAGGGCACGCACGACGAGCTAATCGAACGGGACGGCGTTTACGCAAGTCTGTACAACGTGCAGTTGAAGCTATAGGGGAAAGATCAACCTCACCCCGATGCGAACGCATCTCTCCTCAGCCACGACGTGACTGAAGAGAAGCAACCGCAGGTTGCCGGGGTGAGGTTCGTTTCTACAGCAGCAGTTGCAGCGGGTTCTCCATCAGCGCCTTGAAGCGCTGCATGTACTGCGCGCCTTCCGCGCCGTCGCTCACCCGGTGATCCACGCTGATCGTCACCTTCATCCGGTTGCCGATGCCCAGCGTGCCGTCTTCCTTGACCACCGGCACTTTCTGCGCCGAGCCGACCGCCAGAATACCCGCTTCCGGCGGGTTGATGATGGCGATGAAGTGTTCCACGTCATACGCGCCCAGGTTGCTGACCGTGAACGTGCTGCCGGAAATGTCGTCGGGGCGCACCTTGCCCTCGCGCACGGCGGCGATCATCTCCTTGTTCTTCGCCGCCATCGTCCCCAGCGAGACATTGTCGGCGTCTTTCGCCACCACGTTGATCAGCCCGCCCTGTGGCAGCGCGACGGCAATGCCGATGTTGATCCGCTTATACCGCGCGACCTTGTCGCCGTAGAAGTGGCTGTTCAGGTTGGGGAAGTCGCGCAGCGTCAGCGCCGCCGCCTTGACGATCAGATCGTTGACCGTGACCTTGTGAGCGTCGTCCAGTTCGGCGTTGATCTGCTTGCGCAGATTCAGCAGCGCTTCCACGTCGATTTCGGTCGTCACGTAGAAATGCGGCACCTGCTGCTTGGAATCGATCATGCGCGCGGCGATACGGCTGCGCATCTTCGGCGTGTCGATAATCTCCACGTCCTCGCCGCTCGGCAGCGTGCCGTAGCTGGGCGCAGAAATCGCGCTCGGCTTGCTGGGGGCAGCCACAGCCGCCGGAGCTGCGCTCGGCTCGTAGCGCTCCACGTCCGCCTTGACGATCCGCCCGCCGGGACCCGACCCCAGCACCAGCTTCAGGTCAATGCCGCGTTCCGCTGCGATATTGCGCGCCACCGGTGACGCCTTCACGCCGTCCGGGTAATTGCCGTCGTCGCCTTCGGCAGCTTCCGCCTGGCTTGCCTCGGTGCTTGCCGGGGCAGCCGCCGGCTGCTGCTCGGCAGCCGCCGCGACCGACGCCTGAGTCGGCGCGGGTTTCGACGCGGGCGCAGGTGCGCCGCCGTTTGTCGATCCGCCGTTGGCGGGCGCGTTTTCACCCTGCGCCCCCACGTAGCCGATCACCGAGCCAACCTTGAGCGTTTCGCCCGGCTCGCCGATCAGCTTGATGATCGTGCCGGTCGCCGTCGCCGGGACTTCGACCGTCGCCTTGTCGGTTTCGATCTCGGCGATCACGTCGCCTTCGTTGATCGCCTCGCCGACCTGCTTCGTCCAGTTCAGAAGGATGCCCTCCTCCATGTCCGAACCGAGGTTGGGCATTTTGATTTCCTGCGCCATTTACAGCACCTCTTTCACTGCGTCGACGACCTTCTGCGCGTTCGGCAGCGCCATCAACTCGATTTCGCGCGCGTAGGGCAGCGGCACGTCCATCGCGCTGACGCGCTTGATCGGCGCGTCCATATAGTCAAACGCTGCTTCCTGAAGCTGCGCCGCGATTTCGCTGCCGAAGCTGAAATGCGGCAGCGATTCTTCCACCACGACGCAGCGGTTGGTCTTCTTGAAGCTCTCGAACACCGGCTCAAGGTCGAGCGGGCGCAGCCAGCGCAGGTCGATCACCTCGGCTTCGATGCCGTCCTTCGCCAGCATGTCGGCGGCGTCCAGCGCCCATTCGACGCCGCGCGCGTAGCTCACCAGCGTCACGTCCTTGCCCTGGCGCTTCACGTCGCTCTTGCCAATCGGGATCAGGTATTCCTCGTCCGGGATTGGGCTGGGCTTGGGATAGAGCGCAATCGACTCGGTGAACAGCACCGGGTTGTCGTCGCGGATCGCCGCCTTCAGCATCCCTTTGGCGTCGTAGGCGTTCGACGGGCAGCCGACGTATGCGCCGGGGAAGTGGGCGAACACCGGCTCCGGCGTGTGCGAATGAGTCGCCGTCGCCTGGTTGCCCCAACCGCTCGCTGCCCGCAGCACCATCGGCACTTTGAACTGCCCGTTAAACATGTAATGGATTTTCGCCGCCAGGTTGACGTAGGCGTCATACGACAGGAAGGCGAAGTTGATCGTCATGATCTCGGCGACCGGGCGCAAGCCCGCCATCGCCGCCCCGACTGCCGCCCCGGCGATCACCATCTCGCTGATCGGGGTATCGCGCACGCGCTTGGGTCCGAACTTCTCCAGAAACCCGCGCGTGACGCGGTGCGTCCCCTGCCACGCGCCGACTTCCTCGCCCATGACGAACACCGTCTCGTCACGCTCCATCTCTTCCATCAGGGCGGCGCGCAGTGCCTCGCGCATCGGCATATTTTTCTCTGCCATGTCTGCTCCTTAGCCGTCAGTTGCCCGTAGGGGCGTAACATGTTACGCCCCTACACGCTGACAGCGCTACACGTAAATATTGCTCATCAGGTCTTCATAGGTCGGGTCGGGGCTGTTCTCGGCATATTCGACCGCCTCGGCGACCACTTTCGCCGCTTCCTGGTCAAGCTGCTCCAGTTCCGGCTCGATGCCGTCGAAATTTTCCTTCAGGTAGCCCGCCAGCACGTTGATCGGGTCTTTGCCGTGCCACTCGTCCAGCTCCGATTTCAGGTCTTCGCGCGAGTCATACTGCTTGTCGGATACGCCGTGCCCTTTGTAGCGGTAGGTCAGCGCTTCCATCAGCACCGGACCGTGCTTGCGGGCGTACTCGACCGCTTCGCTCACCGCATCGTAAACGGCGATCACGTTCTGACCATCGACGCGCGGACCTTCCTTCATGCCGTAGGCAATCGCCCGCTTGACCAATTCCGTCTGCCCGGACGAATCCTCGACGCGCGTGCCCATGCCGATGCCGTTGCTCTCGACCAGCCATACGACCGGCAGATCCCATACTGCGCTCAGATTGAGCGACTCGTGGCAATAGCCGTTGTTGGACGCGCCATCGCCGAAGAAGCACAGCACGACGTTTTCCGTCTCCATGTAGCGCTCCTTGAGCGCGATGCCGGCGGCGAGTGGCAGATGCCCGGCGACGATGGCGTAGCCGCCCCAGAAGTTGTGTTCGCGCGACGCCAGGTGCATCGACCCGCCCTTGCCGCCGCTCACGCCCGTGCGCTTGCCCATCATCTCCGCCATGATCGCATTGGGATCGACCCCGCGCGCCAGCGCGATTCCATGATCGCGGTAGGCGGTGATCACGTGGTCATCCTTGCCGAGCGCTGCCACCGCGCCGACCCCGGTCGCTTCCTGACCGCTGTACAGGTGCAGATACACGCCGGTGATCTTCTTCTCTTTGTACAGATCGTCGCACGCCGTTTCGAACTTGCGGATCAGCACGATTTGGTAGTACCAGTCGAGCAATTTCTCCTTATCAGGCGATAGTGTATTGGTCGCCATGACAACTCCTCACTTGTGCCGGGTCGCCCCGGAAACGATTTGATTGTTACGTGAAATGCTTTAGTTTACCGCAAAGGGAGAGGTGGGATCAATAACAGGGGTAGACAGCTTGCCGGGAGCGCAGCAAATCCGGCTGTGCTGCGCCCCGCGCGAGCAGTCCGACAGAGATCGTGATATCGGTTGGATTGGAAGCGTAAGAGATGGGCGAGGAACGCCGCGCTATCCCCTATACAACACTATCGGTTCTGGCGGTTGTGAGCCGCAATGCCAGGTATTCACACCACTGATCAGCGCTCGAAGCGCCAGCGAGTGGCGCCGCCCGGCGCCTCGCCACCGACGCCGATGGCGGTATGAAACGTAAAGCGGTAGAGATACCACGGCGGCGGTCCCGCGCTCGGCGCGCTGTAGGGCGCGGTGAAGGCGTCGCCCTGCACCTCGGCTGGCCACCCGCCCTCGTCGCGGTATAGTTGGGCTAATCGTTCCAGCGTGGGCGGATCGGTGACCCGGCGTGCTTCGCCTTCCAGAACCAGATCGATACCTTCCAGGTGAACCGAGATCGTGCAAGCCGGATTCGCCGCCAGGTTGCGAGACTTGCGGGTCTCCGGACCGCTGACGATATAGAGGTCGCCATCGTGCCAGAGCGCCCCGATTCCAGCGGCGTGCGGGCGTCCATCCGGTCTCACGGTTCCCAGAAAGAAGGTCACGTTGGCGGTCGCGCTGGCGGCGAGGAGATCATGCGGTGTGCTCCACGACAATGTCGGGTTTCCATATATGTCGAGATTAGTGACCTCGACGGGTACTCGGTCGGTCATCAGTTTACCTCCTGATCCTTCCAGCGAGCCTGCCAGCGCGACCCGCCTGATAGCCCAACGTGAAGAATACCTACGCGACTCGCTGTCCTCTGAGCATACGCCCGACGACAATCACGATCACCGAGCCAACGACGCCGACGATGATCGTGCCGAGCAACCCGCCTGACCCAATGCCGAGCAAACCGAATACCAAGCCGCCGACCAGACCGCCGACCAGACCGAG
>JADLHH010000529.1 GCA_020848855.1 Anaerolineae bacterium
ATCCTCGGCATCCCGTCGCTGCTGATGGGTTACGGGCTGAACACCGACGGCGCGCACGGTCCCAACGAACACTTCTCGATTGAGATGTTCCACAAAGGCATCGATACGGCGATTGTGTTCCTGGAAGAACTGGCGAAGATGAAGTAGTACAGCGATACGAGAGGGGCGATGCGAGCGCGTCGCCCCTCAATTCCTACTCAGCAGGTTAGAGTGTGCGGGCGTGCATCACATCATTGCGCGTAACGGGTCGTACCTGCGCTGCTTCGACGGTCACGACATCGAGCGTTCGCCCATCTATCGTGAAGAACTCAACCTCGTAAGCATCCCCTGTAGCGTAAATATGGACAACCGTACCAATATCACCTGCCTTCAGGTGATACTTCGGCATATCTGATGTCAAAATAACTCGCTGGTGTTCGGCTATGATTGCTGTGTCCCTCCAGATTTGTGAATAACATATGAGAAATCAGTTACGGCGTAATCCAATTTGAAACACTGCGGCGATTCCTCTTATAGAAGCGCGAGTGTTTCTGTGCAAGATTCCTGTGAGAGGCATTGGAGGCAAATCATGCGAAGAGTTCTTGTAGTTTTTCTCGTTGTAGTGCTGGCACTTGGGGCATTCGCCCTCCCCGCCATCACTGGAGCGCAGACGGACACTATGTCTGCCCAGGAATTCCACGATGCCATGCGCAAGCTCTGGGAAGATCACATCACCTGGACACGCCTCTACATCGTCAGCTTTGCTGCTGATCTGCCGGATGCGGATGCGGTAGCCGCACGGCTTTTAAAGAATCAGGAGGATATCGGCAATGCGATTCGACCCGTATATGGAAATGACGCCGCCGATCAATTGACCCAGCTTCTGAAGGATCATATTAATGGTGCAGTAGACATCTTGACGGCTGCGAAGGCGGGCGATACTGCTGCCATGCAGACAGCCAGCGATCAGTGGTACGCCAATGCGGACGAGATTGCCACCTTTCTCAACAGTGCTAATCCAGATAACTGGGGATTGGACGATTTGAAGGCGCAGATGCAGATGCACCTCGATCTCACCCTGGCGGAAGCTCAGGCGCATTTAGCGGGCGACGCTGAAAAAGACATTGCTGCATACGATGATGTTCACAATCACATTCTGGGAATGGCTGACCTCCTGAGCAGCGGCATTATCCAGCAATTCCCGGACATGTTCCCCGCCACAGCCCAGTCCTAGACAAGGAAAGATGATCATCTCGATTCTGGTGGGTGGGCGAGGCGGTGCCTCGCCCCTACAAAAACACACCGAATCTGGCCTGGTCGTCGATTCGACTGGGATGCTTCATGGCTTTTCCAGCACGACCAGCTTCGGTCCGTACTCGAAGCCCATACCCCGCAGCAGCTTGCGTCCGGCGCGGTTGCTGTCGCGCGTCCAGGCGATCATGTGCTGGACGCCGCGCCGCGCGTGAAAACGCATCTGCTCCGCCAGCAGCCATTTACCAATGCCGTGCCGACGGTAGGCTTTCTCGACTTCGACCAATTCGACCGTCGCCCACTCGCTGGCGGGCGAACAGTCTTCCAGATGCGGCGGAATCCCCCACACCTGCGATTCCCCCACCAGCCGATCACCCTGATACCCCGACAGCTCCCATTCCAGCACCGGCTTATTCATGTTCCAGTGATATTCCAGTTTGGTATCGGGCGGAGCGGCGCTGCCGTAGGCGCTGGTTTCGCCAATCAGCAGCGACCATTTATCAGTCTGGCGGTAGCCGGATTCGAGCATCGGGTCGATGACGTGCGTCCACCTGGCGGGCAAGCCGAACCAGCCGACGCCGAAGGCGAAGCGCGCGAAATGAATGGCGTTCGCGCCGCGCATGTCGCCCCACTTATCGATCAGATGCAGCAATGTGCGCAGCGGGATCGGGCGACCCGGCTGCGCGACCAGCCACTGAATCGAGATGACGCCTTCCTTCACCAGAAAAAACCACTGCGCGGCGGCGACGACTTCGCGGCGCTCCAGCACGCACAGGACTTCCGGCGCGTACAATTCGCGGCGCTCACGGCGAACATGAATGTCCCAGAGCGTCCCGCCCTGCGCGATAGTGTCGGCAACCTGTCCTTCGCGCAGCGCAAAACCCGGCGGAACCGCCGAAATCTGCTCGTTGATCAGGCGGGTGAGGCTTGGCAGTAACTTCTCTTGATACTCGACAATCTGCATCGACAAGCCATTCTGGGGCGAAGAATGCCGGTAAAAGTTGACTACTGCTTCTGAACCCACGCCGATTGGAAGTCCGCCCATTCGGCATCGTCGGTTGTCCAGTCGGCGTAGATCGCCAGCCCCTTGACGTAGCGCGCCGCGTCGCCCGCCTGCTGAAGCCCCAGCTCGATGCCCTGAACCGCCGAATCGATATTCTCGACCAGCGGATCGTGACCCGGCGGCTCGGCATCGAACGTCGGGATGCCGATGAACAGGTCGGTTTGCGTATCCAGCCCCAGTTCGGCTATCGCCTCGGCATAGGTCTTCACCTGGTATGCCACCCACTGGGCATATTCAGCCGTCGAGGTCAGGCTGCTCTGATACGCCATCACCGCCAGATGATCGACCAGCAGCGCGACACTTTGCTTATAGGATTTCTCCCATTCAGTGCCTGGCTCGATCAGCGGCGGCAGCGGGATGGTTGAATTGGACGGACTCCAATCCGGCGGGATAGCGGCGCTGATCGGCACGTCGATGCCCACCGTCGCCCGAACCGCCCGCAGCAGCGACAGGAAATTCTGGTCGCCGTCCCAGACCGGCTCGGCGTCGATGAACACGCCATGATAGCCAAATTCCTCGACCACGCGCCGGGAGAGTTCGGCAACCTGCTGCTGAAGATTCACGTCGCTCAGGCGCGGCGGGTTGGCGGCATCCTCGGTTGGCACACCGATCAGCCCCAGCAGTTCGGCTTCCGGGAAAGCTTCCTTGAACTGCGCGGCGAAAGCCGTCACCTTGTCGAATTTGTCCTCGTTGCGCCACGTGCCGTTGAACTGGAGATAGGTCACGTAAGCGTAGATCGTCCCAATCTGATGATCGCGGAGCTTCTTGACCAGCGCCTCGATCTCCTCGTCGGTGTGGTCTTCATAGGTGTACTCCGTGCCGAGCCAGATGGCGTTCGGGAGTTCCACGGGAGCCGGACCGCGCAACTGACCCAGCACGACCACGACAGCGACCACGAACAGCACCGCGCCGATCAAGCCCAAGCCGAGACGACCGATGCGCGGGATGCGAATTGCGGGAACCCGGAAATCGTCCGGCACCCTGATCTGGCGCGGTAGAGACGATGACGATTTCGGCGTCGCGTGCTGCCGGCGACGCTCGTAGCGCTCGCGGGCGCGGCTGCGACGCGGCGGTGTCGGCTGTTCGTCCGGGGACGGTGGAGGGGTCGGTGTTTCAGGATCCATTGGCATCAACCTGACAGCTTATTGAGAAGCGCGGGCAACAGTATCAGAATAACAATCACCACAAACACAATCGAACTGACCAGCGCCGCCGTCGACGCCACATCCTTGCCGATTTTCGCCAGCGGGTGCGGGTCGGACGCGCCGAGGTCAATCGCCGCTTCGATAGCGGTGTTCAGGCATTCGGTAATCCACACCGCGCCGAGCGCAAGCGTGAGCAGCGCCCAACTGAAGACGCCGACGTTCAGCCACAAGCCGACGATCACGACGATTACGGTCACAATCGTGGCGAGCCTGATGCTCTGCTCGTGCGTGAGGACGTAGAGCAGCCCGGCGATGGCGAACTTGATGCTGGCGATGCGGTCGGGGTTCTTGTTCTCGCCTTCCAGGTTAAGCTTCATCGTCCCGGTGATCGACAGGTCGAGTTCCTCACCTTCCGGCGTCACCAACACGTCTTGCTTTTCCTCACCGGTCTGGTAGTCGTGTGTTTCGTCTGCCATCTGTCAACCTATACCCAACCTGTGCGCGAGCGGAGGTCCCAGAATCAGAATGCCGATCAAAACGGATGCGACGACGCCCAGCAGCACCGCCGCTGACGCGACATCCTTGCCGACGCGTGCCATCGGGTGAAGGTCGCTGGTAGAGAGATTGATGGCGGCTTCGACGGCGGCATTGACGAACTCCGCCATCCACACGATTGTGATCGTCAGGATCAGCACCGCCAAGCCAATCGCGTCGATGCCGAGCCAGAGCGCCAGCGCCATAATTCCCACGCTGGCGACTGCCTGAATGCGCGTGTTCTTCTGCCGGCGCAGCATGTACATCCAGCCCGCCAGCGCGTAAACGAAACTGTTCAGGCGACCGGTGCTGGTGATCGGGCTGAACTTGTCCGGGTCGATCTTCGCCGTTTCGGTCAGCGCCGCCATTACCTCATCCTTGCGAGTCATCGAAATCCCTGTTTTCCAGCGCCGGCACAATCTCCGGCGAGATGCCGAGCGCCAGCAGCGCCAGCTCCTGCGCCGCCCACATCTGCGCCCGCCGCTCCGGCGTGTCGTGGTCATAGCCGAGCAGGTGCAGCGTGCCGTGAACGACCAGCAGCGCCAGGCTGTGATCGAGCGCGTGCCCTTCCTGCTCCGCCTGCGCCGAGGCATACGGATAGGCAATCACGAGGTCGCCGAGGTACGGGTTGCCGTCATCGGTCGCCGCCGCGTTCATCGGAAACGAAAGCACGTCGGTCGGCGCATCGACGCCGCGATACTGGTAATTCAGCCCGGCAATCATCTCGTCGTCGGTAAAGGCGATGGTGATGTCGCTTTCGGAGTTCCCCTCGTGCCGCGACAGCACGATGCGCGCCGCTTCCTGAAGCAGCGCCTCGTTCACCTGATAATCGGCATCGTTGACAATATCGATCATGTTTCGTCCTCGGACTGCTTGGGTTCCGGCTCAACCACGCTCATCTTCTGCGTGCGCCGCAGCGGCGGCACTTCAGGCATCGGCGTGTCTTCGTCTTCGGTCAGCTTGACGGCGGGCATCTCAATCGTCGGCGTGCGCTTTGCCCGCTGCCCGTCCTGTTCGGGGGGCGGCAGCGCGGGCGCACCCGCTTCGGCTCTGGAAATCCCCTCAATCGCTTCGATGTCTTCCCGCAGCGGCGCGGCGACTTCCGGCACCAGTTCGGCGGTCGTGCGGCGCGGGGTCGGCAGCGACGGGTAGTTGATACGCGGGTGGAAGACAGCTTGCAGCATCTCGATGAAGATGTCGCGGGTGATGGAGATGTCCCTGAGCGTGAGGTCACATTCGTCAAGCTGCCCGTCGCGCATCCGGTTTTCGATGATGCTATCGACGATTTCGACAATCTCGGCTTTGTTGTTCGGCTTGCGGGCGCGGACGGTGCTTTCGCAGCTATCCGCCAGCATCATGATCGCCGTCTCGCGGGTCTGAGGCTTGGGTCCCGGATACGTAAACTGCTCGATATCCACCGCTTCCTCGTCGTCCGCCTGCTCGACCGCCCTGGTGTAGAAATAACCGACCAGCGTCGTGCCGTGATGCTCCACGATGAAGTCGCGGATGCGCACCGGCAGGCGGTACTGCCGCGCCAGCTTCTCACCGTCGACCACATGGCTGATGATGATGTCGGCGCTGCGGTACGGGTCGTTCAGGACTTCGTGCGGGTTGACGTTATCCGCCTGATTTTCGACAAAGAACGCCGAGTTGAGCATCTTGCCGATGTCGTGGTAGAGCGCGGCGACGCGCATCAGCTCGGCGTTCGCGCCGAGGGCGAGCGCCGCCTGCTCGCTGAGGTTAGCGACCTGAAGCGAATGCTGGTAGGTTCCCGGCGCTTCGCGCAGCAGGCGCTGGAGCAGCGGCTGGTTCGGCTGGCTGAGTTCGGCGAGCTTGAGGCTGGTTGGCAGGTTGAAGAACAACGTGATGGCATACAGGGCTGCCAGCGCCCCCATCGCCGCGATCATGCCGTTGATCACGGCGAACAGGGCGAGCGTACCAAAGGCAGTGCCGTCGTTGGCGGTCAGTATCTCCAGGTTGAACAGCGTGACGATGACCACGTTCGCCAGCGCGATGACCACGCCGGTGAAAAAGTAGTTGTTGAGCCGATCGGAGCGACGCAGCAGCAGCGCCCCGACGATCCCGCCGACGGTGATCATCATGGCGGTCTCCAGCGAGTTATCCGCCATAATGCCGACCAGCAGCCCCAGCGCGATCATACTGAGGACGGCGATTTCGGTGCGGGTGATGATCACCAGCGTCAGCGCCATCGCCGCCGCCGGGTCGAGGGTGTACTGCCCGCCGAACAGCCGCGCCGCCGCCAGCGTGAACAGGAAGATGCCTGCCAGCACCGCCAGAAAACGCGCCTGCGTATAGTAGCGGTCGCGGAGGCGCGCCAGATACAAGCCGGTCATGACCAACACAACCAGGCTGGCGAGAAACGCCTGTCCGATGTCCTGCAGACGGCGATCCGGCGACGCCAGCAAGCCGAGATGATCGAGCGCTTCGTAATCGACCGGATCGAGCCGCGTCCCAGCGCGCACGACGATCTGCCCGCGCTCGAAGCTGCGGCTTTCGGGCGCGACGTTGTCGACAGCCGCCTGCTGCGCCAGCGCCGTCGCGGCGGGGTTCAGAAAACGGTTGGGACGCAGCAGGTCGCGCACCAGCGTGACGATCACGCCGGACGTGCGCGTGTCGAAGCGCAGCGACACCTGCGACGGCAGTTGATCGGTCATCACGACGAGGTCAGATTCGCGGATTGACTCGCGCATCACCCGTTCGAGCACATTGACGGCTTCGGCAGTCACGGCGCGCCATGTATCTTCGTCCAACTGCAGCAGCGCATCGATGCTCGACTGGTCGAGCCGCAGCGCCGTGATGGTGTTCAGGTCGGCGGCTTTCTGCGCGGTGGTCGCATACGGGTCGCGCCGGACGTTGTCGATGAAATCGAGAATTTGCTGGAGCAGCGTGATCTGCTGGCGCGCGACCGTCGGGTCGGGCGGGTCGTAGATCGGGCTGACGCTGGCAATCGCCGCCTGCCGCTGGCGGTCGGTCAGAATATCGCTGACGTAGGTGACGCTGGCAGGCGCGCGGATGTCCTCCCCGGCGATACTGCCGATTTCCAGCAGGGCGATGCTGCTCTGGGTTTGAAAGATGCTGTCGAACGCGACGATCAGCGTCGAACACAGCACAAACACGATAGCCACCATGACCACGCCGAAGACGTGCAGCGGGTGATCCCGCCGCAGGTTCGACGACGGCGCAAGGCTATCGATGAAATCGGGGACAAACTTAAGCATTGAGCAGTTCGCGGACAACCTCGTTGACGAGCTTGCCGTCCGCCTGTCCTTTCACCTTCGGCATGAGGACGCTCATGACTTTGCCCATCTCCTTCGGCGACGCCGCCCCGGTCTCGCGGATGGCATCCCGCACCAGCGCGGCGATCTCGTCACGGGTCATCTGGCGCGGCAGAAAGGCTTCGATCACCTGCAATTCGGTTTCTTCCTGACCCGCCACGTCTTCGCGCCCGGCTTTGTGCGCCTCGTCGATGCTGTCGCGCCGCTTCTTGATCTCGCGCTGCAAGACCGATACCGCGTCTTCGGCGCTCAGGTCGCGGCGCTCGTCGATTTCAACCTGCTTGAAGGCGCTCAGGGTCATACGCAGCACGTCGCGGCGCAGCGTATCCTTGCTGATCATCGCCTGCTTGAGAGCATCCTGCATTTTGGGTCGTGGGTCGTCCATTTCATCCTCAGTTCAGGTTCGCCTGCATCTGCTGGCGTCGGGCGTCGTACGCCGTCAACTGCGCTGGGAGCACGCTCCCGGTCAGCACGCGCCCATCGATGCAGCCCACACGAATGTAGTTGTCAGTATAACCGACATTGACAAAACCGTCCTCAGTCGCCCCGGCGATGTGTTCCCACAGCACCGGGCGCGCCGAGCCGACGAAGCGTTCGGCGTAGCGCCGCTGCATGGCGTTGGCGAGCGCGATCATGCGGGCGCTGCGTTCCCGCTTGACTTCCTCGCGGACGTGCCCGCGCAGCTTCGCCGCCGCCGTGCCGGGTCGCCGGCTGTAGCGAAAGACGTGCATCCCGGCGAAGTCGAGCGATTCGACAAAAGCGGCGCTGGTCTCGAATTCGGCGTCGGTTTCGCCGGGGAAGCCAACGATCAGGTCGGTGGTGATGCACACGTCCGGGATCAATCCGCGCGCCGCTTCAGTTAGCTGGCGGAAGGGAGCCTGCCGCGTATGGCGCGCCATCCGGCGCAGAGTGGCGTCGCAGCCGCTTTGCAGCGGCAGATGCAGGTGCGGGCACAGGCGCGGGTTTTCCCACAGCCGGAAGAACGCCGGCGACAAATCCCAGGGTTCGAGCGACGACAGCCGCACACGCTCGATATCGGTATCGTCCAGAATGGCGCGGACGAGGCACGCCAAGCCGTCGCGCTCGCCCCGGTCGTGCCCGTAGCTGCCGAGATGCACACCGGTCAGCACGGCTTCACCGCAGCCGGAAGCGTGCAGCATTCGGACTTCGCGCACTACGTCGTCCAGCGAACGACTGCGCCCTGCCCCACGCGCGATGGTCGTCACGCAGAAGGTACAGGCGTTGTCGCAGCCATCCTGCACCTTGATGAAGGCGCGCGTGCGGGTGAGGTGCTGGGGCGTCTCGCGGGCAATTGGCTCGGCGTCGAACGGCTCGACCGGCTGCCCGGTGAGCGTCGTGACGAGATGATCCTTGCCCGCGTTGTCGATCACGCGGGAGACGCCCGGCAGCACGGCGATGTCGTCGGGGGCAATCTGAGCATAACAGCCCGTCACGGTGATCGGCGCTGCGCCGCTGGCGCGGTGAAGCTGGCGCACCAGCTTGCGGCTGTCGTGGACGGCATCCTGGGTGACGGCGCAGGTATTGACGACGATCTGATCCGCCAGCGCGGGATCGTCGACGATTTCGTGCCCCTGCCGGGCAAACTGCCGCGCCATCGTCTCGATTTCGCTCTGGTTCAGGCGGCAGCCCAACATTCGTAGGTGGATTTTCATCGCAACCTGATCAGCATCGAATCCCTCGTAGGGGCGTTACATGTAACGCCCCTACCCACATGTCGTCAAAATGATGCGTCCGGCGCGTAGACCAGCAGATTGTCGAACGTAGCGACCACCGGCTCGTCGTCCGCGCCCGCCGTCCACAGCGCGCTCACGCCAACCTGCCCGTTGGGGATAGCCGGGTCGGTCAGGGTGTCGAGCATCGCACCGCCCATACATTCGCCGGACAGCGGGTTGATCGTGCTGAGCGCGTCGGGGTCGTCGGGGATGCACAGTGACACCGGTTGATCGTTGATGAAGAACTGGAACTGATCGCCCAGGGCGACGACGCGCAGCCGGTTGACGGCGTCCAGCTCCTGATTGATCAACGGTGATTCGATCCAGTCGCTGATGATCTTCACGCCGCCGTCGACCGAGCGGCTGACGCGGTAGTAGCCGTCGCTGCTGATCAGAAACAGGTAGTAGTTGTCGTCGTCGACGAGGTGGTTATCCTTGTTCTGCAGGCGAAAAACGACGCCGTAGCCGTTATCGACCGGACCGGAAACTGCCCGCGCCTCGACACGCAGGTCGAAATCGCCAAAATGCGGCGCGGCGACCGAATAGGAGCCACTGCCCGGCTCGCCAACACTGATCTGAATGCGACCGGCGTCAAGCTGTGACGCCAAGCGCCCGGCGTACTGCTCCCAGACGGCGTTGAAGCCGTCCGTCCCGCCGCCATCGAAGCTGGCGGCGTAGAGCAGCGCGCCCGGCTCGCCGGCGACGACAGCGTGCTTCCAGCCCGCCGCCGAGCGGCTGAGCGCGAGCAGCACGGCGAAGGTGACGACGAGGACGATCAAAACAATCAGACGATGCACGTTGTTTCCTCTCACCAGGACAACGCAAATTGTAACATGCGGCAGACGGGGCGTAAACGCCGAGGGGATTTGGCAGGGGTGGCACCAACGCAGGGCGCACGTGCAACCGAAGGTTGCCTGGGTGCGCCCCTACAACACATAGCCCCGGCGCCGGGTCAGGCGACGGCGATCCTGTAGGGGCAGACCCGTGTGCCTACCCAGGCGAGACCTCCGTGCACCTGTGGGATGATCAGCCAGGATGGCAGCGCGCGGCGCAAAAAGTGTACATACGTCCGACAGGTGTGCCTTGGCAGCACGGGTATTGGGCGTATGCTACAAGCGGGCGTTAGTCGAGGCGGGCAGCCCAGCGCACGGCATAGCGCAGGCTCCACGCCCGCACCGAGGTGTAGAAACCGTAGAAAGCGG
>JADLHH010000530.1 GCA_020848855.1 Anaerolineae bacterium
CGCCTCGTCCCCCGCGCCGATCATCGCCCCGGCGCGAAAGCTCAGCCACGCCGCCCGCGCCAGCCACAGCACGAACAGCCCGCCCGCGATCTGCACCACACGGATAAAGTCCGGCGGGAACTGTGCCAGCACCAGCACTGTCAGCAGGATGATCGGGATATCCGACAGCAGCGGCGAGAACACCAGAATGATGCCCTTGCGCCACCCCTGTGTGAGTGTGGTCTGAATCAGGAAGGTTTGCAGCGGACCGGGGAGTACCCCCGCCGTCAAGCCCAGCGTTATACCGCGTGCGATCAATGCCAGCATCAAAGACTCGCTTTCCGACGCGGCGGCTTTTGTAACCCAGATCGCCCGCTTTGTCGAAATCCACCTCGATCACCCAGCGTAGGGGCAGACCCGTGTGTCTGCCCCGCTCTGTCTCTGTACCGCCCTCAGCCCACGCACCGTGTAGGGGCGCACCGCCGTGCGCCCCCTTTACTTTTCACACCCCGCGCCCGCTTTCGCATACAATATGTCCACACACGAAAGGATCGGTTTCACATGACGAACGCAGGTACGCGCCGCCGTCCCGCCATGTCCAGCGGCTACGGCATTTCGACCCAGCCGCAGGGGATGCTGGACTGGTCGTGGGTCGATGACCAGATGACGAAATCGCGCAGTTACTGGGTGTGTTCGACGCGCCCCGACGGTCGCCCGCACGCCGCGCCGGTGTGGGGCGTGTGGTTCGAAGGCGCGCTCTACTTCAGCACGGATATACAGTCGCGCAAGGCGCGCAACCTCGCCGAGCGCCCGGACGTGGTCGTGCATCTCGAAAGCGGCGACGACAGTGTGATCCTCGAAGGCGTCGTCGAGGTCATCACCGATAGGGCGCTGCTCCGGCAGGTCGGTAAAGCCTACGCCCAGAAGTACCCGCCCTACGACCCGGTTGGCGACGACACGCCGGGGCTGTGGTACGCCCTGCGCCCATCCACCGCCCTCGCGTGGATCGAGCACGATTTCCCCAACACCGCCACCCGCTGGGATTTCGCCGTTTAGCTTCTGTAGGGGCGCACGGCGGTGCGCCCGTCTCGCACTCTCCATCGGAATCAGTAGGGGCGTTCAATTGAACGCCCCGACAATGACTCTCTATATGATTTCGCGCCGACCTCAATCGCCTGCTTCGCCTTCCGGCAGACGGGGGTTCATCACGCTGATTTCCTCGCCGTCCTTGATCATGGTCGGCTCCGGCGTGTACAGCCCGTACGAGTCGAAGAACGCCTTCACATCGTCGGCGAGCAGTTCTTCGCGCTCCAGCAGCAGTTCGACCAGCGCCCGCACGATGTGTTCGTTGTCGCGCAGCGCCTTGCGCGTCTCCTTCATGACACGCTGGAAGGTCTCTTCCATCGCTTCGAGCATCTCCGGCGAGACCGACGTGGACATGCCGGTCATCGACACGCCGATGCGCAGCGCGCCGCCCAGCGGACCGAGCATCCCGGCTCGCGCCATGAAGCCCAGCAGCCGCCGGATCGAGCTGAAGTCGCCGCCGACGCCGAGAGTCTGGTTCTTCAAGCCGCAGAATTCGACTTCGCCCGCGCGCCCGGCGCAGGCAACCCGCAGCCGGTTCATGTACTGGTCGCGGGTCTGCATCCCCTGGTAGGCGTCGCGCGCCGGGAAATGCGAGACGTGCCCGAACGCCTGCCCCTGCCGGATGATCGTGATCCGCGAGATGCGATGCTCCGGGATGAACAGCCGCACCGCCACCGCGTGCCCGGCTTCGTGGTATGCCAGCCGCTCTTTCGCTTCGCGCGTCAGGTGCTTGATCGGCGTGCGCAAGCCCATTTCGTGTTCCGGCTTGGCAAGCTGGAAGTCGCGGTAGGTCATGTATCGCCGCCCGGAGAACAGGGCGTAGCGCAGCGTCTCGTTGAGCAGATACTTGATATCCGCCGGGGTATAGCCGGGTGTTTCGGTCGCCAGCACCATCGGCTCCATCGAATCGTCGTGCGCCATCTTGCTCAGGTAATAAGCGAAGATGTCGCGCCGCCCCTGCGTATCCGGCGCGTCGATGCGCAGCTTCTTGTCGAAGCGACCGGGGCGCAGCAGCGCCGGGTCGAGCGCCTGCATCCGGTTGGTCGCGCCGATGGTCAGCACACGCTTCTGGGGCTTGGGCGGGTTGCGCCGCAGGAAGGTCTTGTAGAACCACGTCCGCAGCCGCGCCCGCCAGCCGTGTTCCAGGCTGAAGCCGCTCATCTCGATCAGCATCGTGCTGAGCAAGCCCATGTCGCCGCCGCCGCCGCCGAACATCCCGCGCTGATCCGTGCCGCCGCCCACCGAACTCACGCCGGAGCGTGCGCCAACCGCGTCGATTTCATCCAGAAACACCACGCACGCGCCGTATTCCTTCGCCGCCTTGCGCGCCTTGCCATACATGCGCATGACCTTGAACGCGCCCCTGCCCATGAACATCGCCTGCAGCGACGACGTATCGACGTAGAAGAACGGCACGCCCGCTTCGGTGCTGATCGCCTGCGCCAGCCACGTCTTGCCTGTGCCGGGCGGACCTTCGAGCAGCAAGCCGTTGAGCGGCTCGCCACCGGAGCCTTCGAACGCCGCCACGCCGCGCAGCAGCGTCACGATTTGCTGCGCCTGTTCCAGAATTTCCGGCTGCCCACGATAATCGTCGAAGTTGATGCCTTCCGCCCCCGGCATGATCGTGTACATGCGCGACCGACCGAGGAACCAGAACATCAGCACGAACTGCGACACGAAGATCAGGATGAACAAGCCGATCTGCAGCGCCAGCCCGGCGATTTGGACGAACGACCGCATCACGTCGGCGTCGAACAGCGCCGCGACGATCACGCCGATCAGCAGCACCCAGAACCACGTCCGCCGCACCATGCGCCACAACCGATAAGGCAGGCGTTTGCGGCGGTCGACCAGCGTTTCTTCGTTCTCCCAGTCGAACTTGCCCTGCGTCTCGATATACGGCTGGTTGGGAGCCTGTTTAATCACCGACATGGCTTAGTCTCCACCTTCCAGCGCTTTTTGGTCTTCTTTAGTCACCACCACGACATCTTCTTCCCGTTCCGGGTTCAGGTTGACTTTCGGCGTGTAGTAGCCGTACTGGTCGAAGAACGCCTCGACCTCGTCCGCCAGCAGCTCGTTCTTCTGCATCAGCAGCGCGATCAGCGCTTCGCCCATGTCCCGGTGCAGCCGGAATGCCATCCGCACCTCGTCCAGCACCTCGCGGAACGTCTCGTCCATCGCCTCGCGCATGTCCGCCGTCGGGTTCAGCGATTCGATGTCCTGCCCCATGTTCGCGCCCAGCGGACCGAACATGCCGGCGTTCGCCATCTCGTACAGCACCGCCCGAATCTGCCCGAAGTCGCTGGCGTCGCCGAAGCCAATGCCCACGCCGAGGGTCTGCGCGCCTTCGCCGCAGAATTCCATCTCGCCTGCCTTCCCGCCGATGCTCACGCGCAGGCGGTTCATCAGGTTCTCGTAAGTATCGAGCGTGAAGTATTCTTCGCTCGCCGGGTAGCTCATCACGTGACCGTGCGCGCCACCCTGCCGGATGATCGTCACGCGCGAAATGCGGTAGTTGGGGCGGAACAGCCGGATCGCCATCGCATGACCGCCTTCGTGCGCCGCCAGCCGCCGCTTGTCCTCGTTGGACAGGTTCTTGATCGGCGTGCGCAAGCCCATTTCGTGTTCCGGCTGCGCCATACGGATGTCGCGCATCGTCAGGTAGGTGCGCCCGTCGAACAGGGCGTAGCGCAGCGCCTCGTTGAGCAGATATTTCAGGTCTGCCGGGGTATAGAACGGCGTCTCGCTCGCCAGAATCACCGGGTCGACGCTCTCGTCGTGCGCCATCTTGCTCAGGTAGTATTCGATGATGTCGCGCCGCCCTTCGAGGTCGGGGGCGTCGATGCGAATCTTCTTGTCGAAGCGACCGGGGCGCAGCAGCGCCGGGTCGAGCGTCTGGATGCGGTTGGTCGCGCCGATGGTCAGCACGCGCTTCTGGGGCTTGGGCGGGTTGCGCCGCAGGAAGGTCTTATAGAACCACGTCTTCTTGCGCGCCACCCAGCCGTGTTCCAGGCTGAAGCCGCTCATCTCGATCAGCAGCGTGCTGAGCAAGCCCATATTGCCGCCGCCCATCCCGCCGAACATCATCGGCAGCGTGTCGGGCGATTCCATGAAATGGTCTGAACCGGCAGCAACGCCCGGACGCGCGCCAATCGCGTCAATTTCGTCGATGAAGATCACCGACGCGCCGTATTCCTTCGCCGCCTTGCGCGCCCGGCGGTACAGGTTGCTCACTTTCAGCGGGGCGATGCCGAAGAACATCGAATTCATCGACGACGCATCCACGAAGAAGAACGGCACGTTCGCTTCGGTGCTGATCGCCTGCGCCAGCCACGTTTTGCCCGTGCCGGGGGGACCTTCGAGCAGCAGACCGTTGAGCGGCTCGCCGCCCGCTTCCTCGAACACGCGCACGCCGCGCAGCAGCTTGACGACCTGTTTCGCCTGCTCCAGCAGTTCCGGCTGCCCGCGATAATCGGCAAAGCTCACGCCTTCCGCGCCGGGCCAGATGGTGTACATGCGCGTCCTGCCCAGAAACCAGAACATGAGCGCGAACTGCCCGATGATCAGCGCCGCCATGAACACGAACTGCAGGAAGAACGGGAAGAAATTGACGACCGCCGTCATCATGTTGGCGTCGAGCAGCGCCCAGACCACCAGCGCCAGCAGCAGCGCCCACAGCCACATGCTGCTGATCAGACGCTGGATACGATAGCGCAGCCGCTTGCGACGGCGTTCGACCAGTGTCTCTTCCGTCTCCCACGCATACCGCTTGCGCGCCGGGACGGGCGAACTGCCGGTCGGTTCGAGCTTGGCAAGGCTCATAATAGGGATTGTCCTTCTAAACTCACGTGTCCGTTTGAATCCATACGTGCCGGAGCCTGTCGCCGAGAAGCGGCGCTCCGGCGCGACCGTGACTTACTGGCTGGACGACGGCAGCATGAACATGGGGTGGTTCGGCGTACCCTGGTACGGCACGAACTGGTTCGTGGTTTGATAATCCAGCGTGCCATTCACGACCATGTCGACGAAGTTGTTCAGGTTGCGCGCCCCTGCCAGGTAGCTGGCGGCAGCCGAGCGCTCGATTGTCCCCTGCGCCACCAGATAGCCGACGAAGCTCTCGCCGTGATCCAGCGTGGCGATATTGCCCGCCCCCAGCAGTTGAATCTGGATGGTGTCGGTACCTTCGCTGACCGGCATCATGCCCTGCCACGTCACTTCGAAGGCGCGCCGCAGCGCCTCGTACTGGGCGATCTGCCCGTCGAGCGTGCTGGTGTCGCTCTGCGGCGGGTTGAACAGCATGTTGACGGCGAAGACGCGCGTTTCGGTATCCTTGCGCACCTCGATGATGTCGATCATGGTGTCGGCGGCTTCGATGCGATTCGCCGCAGCCGTCAGCCCTGCGTCGGTATCGCCCGACTTGTCCGCCATCACCAGGTCGAGCGACTGAACGGCGGCATCGGACAGCACCTGGTCCGACTGTTGACCTGTGAGGACCCGCAAACCCGGCAAGCTGCTGCAGCCTGCCGCCAGCAAAGCGGCAAGCGCGACAATCCCTATAATGCGTACCCGGAACATGTCGTTATCCTCAGGTTAAAAAGCCGGGCGAACGATTCTGTAAAATTCTGCTTGGTCTTATAGCTTAACATAATTAACGTCGTACACCACCGTTTCGGATCGGAATCTCTACAAACCTTAAGCTACATGGGTTGATCGCTTAATTTTCGTGCCAAAGCCCCAATTTAGTAGGGGGGCGCATCGTATAATCTGTTGTATGGTGTATAGAGTACTAGTTACGACTCAGCAAAGGTTCAACGGTGGAGGGATTTTTTCACACAATTTGGAAATCAATACAGCGCCGCAGCGGATATCGCCGCGCGACCTTGTTTGCCGCGCTGTTTGCGCTGCTCGTCGCGCTGCCGGTAGCGGCACAATCGACACCGCTGGTTGCCTTCGTCAACAGCAGCGGACAGTTGATCGTCAGCAGCGGCGACGGCGGCTATCGCTGGATTATCACCAACCCCGGCGAAACCCTCGCCGGCGATTATCGCTGGTCGCCGGATGGAAACGTGCTGTATTTCGCGGTCAATTCCGGCGGCGCGGTCAGCCTGCGGGCTGCCGACGTGCGCCAGCAGAGCGTCGGTGAAATCGGGCAGCTTCCGGGGCAGTTGATCTCGCTCTCGCCCGACGGCGCATTCACCTTCTACCAGAACGCCGACGGCAGCTACGGTCTGCAATCGACCACCGGCGCGGCTCCGGCGCTTACCCCGGTTCGTAACGACCTCGGCGCGCGTTACAGCGGGTTGTGGGCAGATGTTGGTGCAGTAGTCGCTTACTGGGGGTATGCCGGTAACAGCCTGTTGAGCGTCACCGACGCCGCCGACGGCGAGACCGTTACGCTCGACAGCGGGCGCAGCGCTCCAATCGCGCCGCTGGTGTGGCGTCCCGGCACGCTCGAACTGATCTACCGCGACGCGGGCGGCTTCGTCCGGCTTGCCGATCTGTCGTGCCTGCAAGCGACCTGCGCGACCAACCCGCTCGAAGCCGGGATTGCGCTGGCATCCGCTGACGCCGACGTTTCGACCGACGGCACGTGGCTGTTCTTCCGCAGCGGCGACAGCATCAGCGCCATCGACTTCCGCTGCGTCAGCGGCGATGTGTGTCTGAACAGCAGCGTGCCAATGGTGACCAACGCCGCGCCGCAGACCGCCGTGACCCGTGCCGCAACGACGCTCGTGTACACGGGTTATTCGCAGAATCCCAACGATCCCAACGACCGCGAAGTGCGCGTCGTCAGCATCCTGTGCCTGAACGGTGGCGCGTGCAGCCCGCAGACGGTCGCGTCCGGCGCGGTTGCCGGAGCCGTCTCCTTCGACGCCCGCTACGCCGTCGTCGAGACGCCCGCCGGGCTGAACAGTCTCGACCTCACCAGCGGGGCGCTGGCATACCTGTCGGATCGCGGCGCGCCGCTCACCGGCGCTCGCTGGCAGCGCTAACGCTTTTCAATTCATCCACTCTGGTGACGCGCGGCTGATCACACCGCCGTCACCAGAATCGGCTTGTCTTTGGTCACGATGATCGTGTGCTCGAACTGCGCGAACGGCTTGCCGTCGGTCGTCTTGATCGTCCAGCCGTCGTCGGCGGTGTAAACCCGCCCCGTCCCGGTCGTCAGGAACGGCTCCAGCGTGATCACCAGCCCCTCGGACAGCCGCGCGCCCGCCCGGTGCGTGTAGAAATTCGGCACCGACGGCTTCTCGTGAATACCTCTGCCCACGCCGTGACCGCTCAGGTCGCGGATCACGTGATAGCCGCCGCGCTCGGCTTCGGTCTGCACCGCCCGCCCGATGGCGTTGATGCGGTTGCCCGCCGTCGCCGCCTCGATGGCGCGCGCCAGCGCCCGCCGCGTGGTTTCCAGCAGGCGCTCGGTCTCCGGCGTGACCGGCGGCACGGCGAACGTCTCGCCCGCGTCGGCAAAGTAGCCGTCGAGTTCCGCTGAAACGTCGAGATTCACGATGTCGCCCGGCTGGATCACCCGGTCGCCGGGGATGCCATGCGCCACTTCGTCGTTGACGCTGATGCAGGTCGCGCCGGGGAATTTGTACGCAAGCTGCGGCGCGGAGCGCGCCCCGTGCTCGTGCAGGAAGCGCTCGCCGACCGCGTCCAGCTCGGCGGTCGTCACGCCCGGTTCGAGCGCGTCGCGCATCGCCCGAATCGCCAGCCCGACGATCCGCCCAATTTTCAGCAATCCTTCGATATCGCTTGCGGACTCAATCGACATGGAATCTGCTCCCTCCGGCAGCCGCTACCCCGCCAACACTCTGAACGCCAGATGACGCCCCTTGTTCTGACCGTGCGCCAGCGCGAACCACAGCTTCAGCACCGCGTCCACCAGATCAGCCTGATCGACGCCGCCGATGTACACCGGGCGCAGCCCAACCGCCGCGATCAACTGCTCGATGACCGCGCGCGGGTCGCCATCCGTCCCACAGTAGAACAGATCGCCCGGCGTACCGTCAAACATTGGATTCACAAAGTTTTCCCAGCCGTAGTTGTTGAAGGCGCGGTAGACGCGGGCGGCGGGCGTGTGCTGGGCGAACGCCGCCATGTTATGCAGCGTCGGGGCGCGCATGTTGTTGGTCGCGTCGATCAGTGTTTTGCCGTTCAGCGCCGGGGCGTGTGCCGCGACCGTCTCTGCCACGATGCCGCCGGGGATGGCGAACAGCACCACGTCCGCGCCGTCGATTGCCTCGGCGATGCTCACCGCCGACGCGCTGCCGCCCAGTTCACCGATCAGCGCCTGTAGCTCCGGCTTGTGCGGGTCGCGCACGCCAAAGCGAACCGTGTACCCGATTTTCGCCCACTTTTTACCGAGTGTCCCGCCGATATTCCCCGCGCCCAGAACCGCGATCCGCATCTCGAACTCCTTTACTGCTCTCGATTGCCGCTGATTCTGGACACGGATCGCTGCTGGCGTCTTACGTCATGGCAGTCCGGCGAATGCCGACTGTGGAGCATAGACAATGCCGACCAGCCCTGACCCGGTGTGCGCGCCCAGCACCGGCGCGATGGGCGACATTGGCAGCCATGTACACCGGAACATCGCGTCGACCGCGTCACGAAGCTGGTGCGCCATGTCGGGATTATTGCCGTGCATCACCTGCACGCGCAGTTCGCTCCCCGGCGCGTGCTGCCGCGCGATCAACTGCAGCATGACCAGCAGCGCTTTCTTCAGCGAGCGCCCATTCCCGCGCTGCACGTATTTGCCGTCTTCTTTTGCCACGCCGATGATCGGTTTGATGTCCAGCAGCGAGCCAACCAGCCCGCGCAGATGGCTGATCCTGCCGCCATGAATCAGGTATTTGAGCGTCGCCAGCGTATACAGCGTTTCGGTCTCAGTGGTGATCGTCGCCAGCATCTCGACAATCCGCTGCATCGACCAGCCGGCTTTCGCCGCCCGCGCCGCCGCCACGACGTGCCACCCCTGCGCCCCGGAGAGCGTGCGCGTGTCGTAGAACGTCACCTTCGCTTCGGGAGCCCTCTGCGCGCCCAGCCGCGCCGAATTGCCGGTGCCGCTCAAGCCGTGCGAGATGTGGATCATCAGTATTTCCGGGTCAGTCTGGGCAAGCACGCGGAACACGTCGGCGAAGTCGCCCGGCGACGGCTGCGAGGTAGTGGGGAAGCTACCTGTGCTTTCCAGCAGTTGATAGAAGCCTTCTGGCTGAATATCCACGCCGCTGCGGTAGGTTTTGCCATCGAGCGTGAACGATATGGGGACTGTATGGATTGGTTGTAGGTTTTCTAGCTGCTCTGGAGAAATATCTGCTGCGCCGTCGGTTACGATGTGCATATCATGATCCCTGTATGCAAAGGGCATCATGATAGCAGCCGATCATGAGCGCGAGATGTGTGTTTCCACCGCCCGTTCTGCCGCCGCGACCGCGTGCAGCGTCGTCGTGTCGAAGCTCGGCACCGGGCAGTCTTCGGGCGCGATCAGCAGCATGATTTCGGTGCAGCCGAGGATGATCCCCTGCGCGCCCCTGGTGATCAGGTGATCGATGATGTTCAGGTACGCCC
>JADLHH010000531.1 GCA_020848855.1 Anaerolineae bacterium
ATATCGAGCCGGCTCAGGGCAGCCCAGTCGTGGTTGCCCGCCAAACACAGGTGCGGCATCGAACGCAGCAGTTCGACACATTCGTTGGGGTCTGGTCCATAGCCGACAACATCGCCCAGGCACCAGACATATTCCCATTCGTTTTTTGCGTCAGCGAGCACAGTTTCAAATGCAGTTAAGTTGGCGTGGATATCAGAGATGACAAGAATACGCATACGTGCGAACCTGGCAAAGCAAAATCGGACAAAGATACCTGCATGATACCACGCTTTACCGGCACCAGCGAGTTAATGAACACGGATAGGTGGCGAGTCGTTTGCCTCCTGCTCGTGGTGGCGTTTGCCTTGAGCGCCTGCGCGATGCCAGCGGACACGCCGACTGAAGTTCCGATGCCCCCGACGCCAACACCCCTGCCCTGGACGGACGCCAGCGCTGTGATGAACGGGTTGTGCTTCGAATCGGTCGCCGATGCCGCCGAGCAGTTGTTCGTCATTCGCAGCGCCGACGAACTGACCCGCTTCTACGATCTGGCGGACGAAAGCGAGTTGTGCCGCCACCCGGTACAGCGCGCCGATTTCGATTTTTCGGGCGGACGCATCCTCGCGGGAACATGGAGCCGCGCATTCGGCTGCACCGCGCGCCACGAAATTGTCTCCGTCGAGCGCGACGATGCCGCGCAGACGCTGGCGATCACACTGCGGCTGGTGGTCGATGCCAACTGCAATTACGAGCTGGTGCGCCCGTTCTGGATCGCGCTGGATGGCGTCGCCGATTACGACATACGGGTGACGGTACAGTAGCGTGCCCCTGCGAGCACTGGTCAACGGCGTCGAAGTCATCGCCCCAGCGCTCAGCGACGCAGAATGGGAAGCGCTGCGCGCGGCGGGCGGGCAGGTGATCCTGCCATGCTGCGGCGGCGAAGGCTATCTGCGGCGCAGCCCGATGGGAACCGCCCATTTCGCCCACAAACGCGGCGCGGGCTGCGAAGTCGAAGCGGGTGAGACGATCCATCACCTGAAGGCAAAAGCCGACATCGTGGTCGCCTGCCGGCACGCCGGCTATACCGCGCTGACCGAAGTCGCCGGCGACGACTGGCGCGCCGACGTGCTCGCCGAGCACGGATCGGTACGCATCGCGTTCGAGGTGCAGTGGAGCTTCCTTCGGCTGGAAGACGCCAGCTTTCGGCAGGAGCGCTACGCCCGCGACGGCGTGCGCGGCTGCTGGTTCTTCCGCAACCCGCCGCCCCAGTTGATGCGCGGCGATAGGGTGCTCGCTCAGCAGGATTTGCCGATCTTCCACCTGTATTCCAACGCCGATCACTCGTTTTCGCTGATGGTCAACGGGCGGCTGCGCAGCCTGGGTGAAGTCGTCGAGGCGCTGCTCGGCGGGAAAATCCGCTTCTGCGAAACGGCACAGGCAGCCGACGAACAGGTTTTGGAGATCGTGCCGTTCACGGTGCGGTGTCCGTCGTGCGGCAGACCCACCCACGTCTACCGCGTCGAGCCGGTGCTGGCGGCGCACTGCGGGCGAACGTTCCGAACGCACCCGCTCGAATTCCGGCGCGAAGTATTGGCGGCGGTGCGCGCGCTGGCGCGGGAACAGCCGCACCTGAATTTCGGCAGCCCGCAGGAGCGCATCACCAGTGCCGGTAAGAAGGAACTGCTGTTCGGCTGCGCCCACTGCGGCACGGCGATCCCGCCGGAGCATATCGAGATGGCGCTGTACGGCACGCAGCGGCTGGCGACCGCCGAGCGCTACCCGGTGACGGTGCAGCTTGCCCGCCCGATGGCGGCGCGCGCCGCCCACTGGTGCTTCCCGGACGATGGGGTCTTCTGCTGCGAGAAATGATCATCAGCGATTGACACTTTCGCATTATTTTGCTAGCGTCCTGGCATGGATGAGAAGAAACAGCAGTTCAACGTCTATCTGCCGCCCCACCTGATCCGCGCGATCAAGCACGCGGCAATCGACCGCGATCAATCGCTGTCCGACTTTGTCGAAGCGGCGCTGCGGCGCTACCTCGACCAGCTTGCCGAACCCCGTCAGAATGAATCACACGAGGAGCGACACCCATGAAGCTGATGCCAGTTGTTTATGTCACGAATATGGAACGGTCAGCCGCGTTTTACCGCGCTTTTTGCGATGGGGTTCGCTCGCAGAGCGGCATATGGACGGAGTTCAGCATCGGCGATGCCAGCCTCGCCCTGCATCACGTCGAGTCGCTGCCCGCCGAAAGCCGCGTTGGGCTGGCGTTCGTCACGGCAGCGCCGCTGGAGCAGGTCGTCAGCTACCTGAGCGCGCAAGGCGTCACGCCCGAAAACGCCATCACCGACGAATCATTTGGACGCTCGATCCTCGTCCGCGACCCCGACGGTTTGCTGATCCAGATCAACGAACACGACCCCGACCTGTACGGGTGATCCTCGCCAACCAAAAGGCGCGGGCGACCGCGCCTCTATCGATTTCCGGTTGTGCCGCTAGAGGGTCATCAGGAATGCCGCCAGATCGGCAACGTCCTGATCGCTGTAC
This sequence comes from Anaerolineae bacterium, assembly GCA_020848855.1. Next base: position 2,530 of record JADLHH010000531.1, read on the forward strand.
TGCTCGCCAAAGATCGTCGGCATAATCGGGTTATAACCCGACACAACGTAGTGCGCCGGATGCCGGATGCTGTCTTCGATGTACTCCGGCGCGGTGAAGCCTTCGACGCGCGTCGCGCCGCGCTCGCTGATGCCTTTCAGCCCCGGTCCGATGGCGAACATAGTACCGCGCCCAGCGACAACCGGGCTGTGGCAGGTGATGCACGGCGGCGCGCCATCCAGCCCATGCCGGAAGATATCGTCACCGCGCACCGGGTCGCCCACAAGCGCCGCTTCAGTCGCTTCGGCGGTGGGTTCTTCGGTCAGAGCAGCTACCGTCGTGCCGGCAGGAGTCGGCGTCGGTTGGTTCGACGCGGCGGTATTGCCGACCACTACGAGCAGCATAAGGGCGCAGAAAGAAATCATCAGCGCCAGGAATCTGGTCAGCATGATGGGTCTCCGATGAAATTGAATGTCTATTCGATGTAAGGACTAATTTAAGTCCACTTTGAAGTGATGAACCCAGTCACATGGCTAGTTTTCGGCACGATCCTTCGGTGGAATCGACTGCTTCTTGAGCGCCGCATCATAATAATCTTCCCAGACGGCATCCACCGCCGCGTTGCCCCCGCAGACCAGCGCAACCGGAAGCCGAAAAACGCTCACGTCCACCTTCGACAGCGCCGCGATCACCGCCGCGCCCGCCGGTTCCACCAGTTGGTTGTAGTGCAGCCACAGCCAGCGCATCCCCTCGATCATCGCGGCATCGTCGACCAGCACGATCTGATCGACGTAGCGCTGCGCCAGCGCCAGCGTGCGCGCGCTGGCGCAGCGCGGAGCAAGCGTATCGGCGACCGTGCGCACTTCCGCCAGCGGCTCGACATGCCCCATCTCAACGCTGTGCTGCATCGATGGCGCGCCAACCGGCTCGACGCCGATGATACGCACGTCCGGCTTAATCTGTTTGATCGCCGCCGCCATCCCGCCGATCAAGCCGCCGCCGCCAATCGCGATCAGCACGCAGTCAAGTTCGGGCAGATCGCCCAGCAGTTCCAGCCCAAGCGTTCCCTGTCCCGCCAGCGTGGTTTCGGCGTCGAACGGATGAACGTAAGTCATCCCCTCGGCGGCAGCGTATTCGACCGCCCGCGCGTGGGCGTCGTCCCAGGCGACGCCGTGCTGGATCACCTGCGCGTGCCAGACCTTGATCCGTGCTACGCGGTCGCGGCTGGCGGTTGCCGGGAGAAAGATGACCGCCGGGATGCCCAGCCGGTGCGCGCCATACGCCAGCGCCACGCCATGATTCCCGCCCGACGCCGCGACCACGCCCTTTTTGCGCGCCGCGTCGTCCAGTTGCAGCAGCGTGTTGAACACCCCGCGCGGCTTGAACGAGCCGACGACCTGCATGTTTTCCAGCTTCAGCCGCAGGTGCGACGGCAGACTCGCCGTCAGCGGCGGCAGCGGAGCCAGCGGCGTGTGGCGAATGTAGGGATGGATGCGCTCGCGCGCCTGTTGAATCGTGTCGAGCGGCAGATCGTAAGACATGACCCGTTCTTCCTCTGTGCGCAGTAAACCGTGCGTCATTTTATTCACGCCGCAAACAACAGCGGGTGCGGCTGGGAGACTATGCTTGCTTATGAGTGTATTACAGGATAGGCATCAGCGCGATACGCCTATTCGCGTCGCAGCTCCCTGAAGCCTTCGCCGTATGCCGCGTGCCCCTGCCCGATCACCAGAAAGGCGTTCGGGTCAACCATCCGCACGATCCGGCGCACCCTGTTGACCTCGGATCGCCCAATCGTCACGTACAGAACGGTATGCGGCTGCTCGGTGAACATGCCCTTCGCTTCCCAGGCGGTCACGCCGCGATGCAGGTCGAGCAAAATCCGGTCGGAAACTTCGTGGGGATGGTCGGTGATGATCACGGCGGTGCGCACGACGCTCGGTCCTTCCAGCACGTAATCCGCCGTCGCGCCGCCGACGAATAGCGCGACCATGGCGTACAGCGTCGCTTCCCAGCCGAACACCAGCCCCGCCAGCAGCACGACCGCGCCGTCGGTGTAGAGCGTGCTGCTGCTCAACGGGATGCCGTAACGCCGCAGCAGGATACGCCCCAGCGTCGACGTGCCGCCCATCGTGCCGCCGCCGCGCAGCACCAGCCCCGTGCCGATTCCGCCGATAATCCCGCCGAAGACGGCGTTCAGGAAACGGTCGTCACTGACGATGGAGAAGTACGGCGTCAGAAAATCGATCAGCAGCGAGTACAGCACGACCGCAAAGACCGTCGCCGCGACCACACGCCAGCCGCCGAGCATCCGATAGGCGAAAAGCTGGATCGGGATATTGCCGAGCAGGATCACCAAGCCGATTGGCGATCCGATCAGGCTGTTGAGGATGATGGCGATGCCGGAGATACCGCCGGGCGCAATGTCGAACGGCGCCTGAAAGACGATCACGGCAATGGCGGAAATCACCGCGCCGAGCGTGAGCAGCACGATCTGCCAGCCGACGCGGACAGCCGAGGCGAAGCGGGGGTTGGCGCTCATGTGGGCATCCCTTCTACGCGACCTGCTCGATATTACCCGGCGGAAGGCAAATCAACCACAGAGATCGCAGAGGGCGCCAGGGTCATCGCATCAAAATAGCCATTTAGGTCAAAAAAGGTCATAGGTGTTTTGTAGGGGCAGACCTGTGTGTCTGCCCCAGCGGGCGAACACGTGGGTTCGCCCCTACAAGAGCGTTGTGAA
>JADLHH010000532.1 GCA_020848855.1 Anaerolineae bacterium
CATATTGATCCGCCCAGATGCGCTCGACTTCCATATAGCCGCCGCGATCCACGTAGCGCTGCTGCGCCTGATCGTATTCCTTGTAGCCGACCAGCGCGTTCAGGTACTCGCCCCGGTCGTAGCTGGCGTCGGCATCCTGCAGATAGCCCTGCGACAGCCGGTAGGCGCTGAACCACGCCAGCGCGTAGGACGCCACCAGCACCACGATCAGCGCGATGAACACGGCGATCCCGCGCCGCGACGAAGCGGCGGGTGTGGTCACCTGTGGAGCGGAGGGCACGACGTTGACAGCCATCGTCATTTACTCAGCGACACATTGGCAAAGGCTTTGACGAACTGTTCCTGCATGAAGAAGTAGACGATCACCAGCGGCAGCGTGATCAGCGTCGTCAGCGCCCAGATCTGCTGGGCGTTCTCGCCGGGAACCGTGCCCCGAAACTGGAGCAGTCCCAGTTGGAGCGTCCAGTTTTGCGGCTGGTTCAGGTATAGCAGCGGACCGAAAAAGTCGTTCCAACTGCCCATGAACGTCAGGATGGCGACGGTCGCCAACGCCGGGCGCGCCAGCGGCAGGATAACCTGAAGAAAGATTGTCGGCTCACTCGCGCCGTCCATGCGCGCCGCCTCGATCAACTCGTCCGGGATGCCGCCCATGAACTGACGGCACAGGAAGATGTTGAACACGGACACGGCGGACGGGATGATTAGCGACTGGAACTGCCCCACCCAGCCGAGATTGTAGATCAGGACGTAGGTCGGGATCAGAAACAGGACGGTCGGGATCATCATGGTCGCCAGCATGAAGCCGAACGCCTGAGTGCGCCCCGGAAAGGGTATCTTGGCGAAGGCGTAACCGGCGAGTGCGCTCAGCAGCGTGTTCAGTATCGTGATCGGAACCGCCAGAAACAGCGAGTTGCGGAACAGCCGCAGCACGTCGAGTTCCTGAAACACACCGCTGTAGCCTGTCAGCGTGAAGACTTTCGGGAACAAATTCGTCTCGTTGAGCAGCTCGCTGCCGGTCTTGAACGAGTTCATCACCATGACCAGAAACGGGTAGATCACGGCGGCAGCGCCAAGCAGCAGAACCACGTAGGCAATCGCGGAGGTTACGGAGAATTTTCGGGCGCGCGAAGTTGTCATCATCCACCCTCAATCAGTGTTCGCCGGAACGAACCGAAACTGGAAGATCGTCACCGCCGCGATCAGCAGCGCCAGCAGCAAACCCAGTGTCGAAGCGTAGCCCATGTTGTTGCGGTCGAACGCGGTCGCGTACAGGTACAGTACCGGAGTGATCGCCTGGTGATTGACGCCGCCGTACACGTCGAAGCCGATGCTGTAGATCTCGCCGAACATTTGCAGCCCGTTGATCACGTCAACGACCAGCAGAAAGAACAACTGCGGGCGCAGGCTGGGCAGCGTGATATGGCGGAACAACTGCCAGCCGCTAGCGCCATCGACCTGCGCTGCCTCGTACATGCGCGGGTCGATTCCGTACATGCCCGCCAGCAAAATCACCACGCTGATGCCGAACCACTTCCAGGTGTTGATCAGCGCGATGACGATCATCGGCAGGCTGGGGTCGGATTTCCAGAAGACCGGCTTGCTGATCAGCCCGCCTTCGATCAAAAGATGCTGTAGCGGACCACCAGGGCTGGCGATTTTGTCGCCGATGGTCATCAGCACGACGGTCGAGGTGATTACCGGCAGGAAGTAGACGGTGCGGAAGAAGCGCCCGCCAAAACGGACGCGGAACAGCAGCGCAGCGATCAGCAATCCCAGCCCATTCTTCAGGAAGATGAAGATCGTCTGGTTGATGGCAATGTTCGAGATGCCCTTCCAGAACAGCGGGTCGGAAACGCCGCGAATCCAGTTGCCCAGCCCGACGAAGGCTTGATCGCCCGGATTGACAAATGAATAGTTGAAGTAAGTCAGAAAAAAGGAGAGCAGCAGCGGGTACAGACCGAAGATCAGGTACAGCACGACCCAGGGCGAAATAAACACGTATCCCCACCAGTTCCGGCGTATGCGCCGCCAGAGGTGCGAACGCCCGGCTGGTTTGCTTCGCCGCGCGGGAGCGGCTGCGGCTGCACTCATCAATATTTTCCTTCCATTTTCAGAGCGATCGGCGCGCCATTTCGAACCGTCGGTCTGGTGGCACAGGTTTGCGCCACCAGACCGCGTTGAATCCGGCTGAAACTAGCTGGTCGCCTGAATGGCGTCGCGCGCTGCCTGAGCAGCGGTCGCCACCGCATCGTCCAACGGGACGGTGCCATCGACTACCACCTGCTGGTAGACGCCCTGAAGCGCGGCAGCCGCCTTCTCCGCCGTATCGAACTGCTCTGGCAGGATACCGTTTTGCAGAATCTCGACAAACGGCTGGCGCGCAGGCTCCTGGAAGTAAGGATCGCTCTGCAGCGAAGTCAGGACGGGCAGATACCCCAACTCTTTGAGGAACATCAGGTTATTTTCGTCCTGCATCATAAACTGGAGGAAATCCCACGCCCTTGCTTCGCGCTCCGGTGAAGTCTTGAGGATCATCAGGGCGCGACCACCGAACGTCGTGTAGCTGGTATCGCCTTCCGCCGGAACCGGAACCGGCGCGACACCGACATCGTCACCAATGACCATCGGGCTTCCATCGGCTTCTTTCAGATTCGGCTCCCACGAGTAGCCATATTGCAGCCACATGCCGATGTCACGGCTGAAGAAGTTCTTCTCCATCGTCGGCGGGGCGAACTGCTGAGCTGCCTGCACGAACTGGAAGAAATCGCCCAGCTTGCACTCGTCACGGTCGAAGACGATGTCCGTGCCCAGCGCGTTCAGAAGCTGGCACGATTCCTGATTGGCATTGAGGTAGATCGGCTGGAGCATGTTCCAGTACCAGCCGCCCCACTGGAGCGCTTCGTTCCAGAAGACCGCGCCGTAGACTTTGTCGCCATTCTCACGCGCCGGCAGCGCCTGGATCGCGGCGGCATCGGCAAGGAATTCGTCCCAGGTCGTCGGCGGCATGTCGGGGTCGAGTCCGGCTTCTTCGAACAACTGCTTGTTGTAGATCATCAGAGTCACGTCCGCGCCGACCGGGATGTAGTAATTGTGACCGTACAGCTTCTGGATGGCGCGCGGCTCGATGCTGGCGAGCAGGTCTTCCGCGCCGGTCAGGTCTTCGAGCGCGACGGCGGCATCCTGAGCAGCGATAGCGCCGAGCTGCGGACCAAATGACGTGATAATCAGGTCTGGCTGGTTGCCAGCGGCGATCAGCGCCTGAAATGCGCCGCCTTCCGGCTCAAGCTCCAGCGTCACGGTAACGCCGGGGTTGGCTGCCTGATAGCTATCGACGATCTGGGTCATCACGTCCTGCATCGCGCCGGCGACGACCGTCACGCGGATCGAATCCGCCATCGGCGTATCCTGAGCAGCGACGGGGAGACCGATCAGGATGGTCAGAAGGACAGCGGCGGCAATGAAGCGGAAAAGGTAAGAGCGAAATACGGTGGGCATTACGATGCTCCTTGTCTAAATCCTAAAAAGGCTATTTTGAGCGGTGGATGCCGATTCTTTCTAAGGAACTCCTCCTTCGCGCCGCCAGGGCGTTCCATCGATCTGTGAGAAAAGCGTCGTTTCGCGCTCGCTAGACCTCGCAACCACACGAGCGGCGAATCACGAGCGTGGTCGGCAGAATGATGCGCGGTGGGGAAAGCGGCGGCTGCTTGCCGTCGGACTTGAGCATGTCGAGCGCGGTACGCGCCGCGTAGACTCCTTGTTCGTAAATCGGCTGGCGCACCGTCGTGAGCGATGGCGAGACATAGCTGGCGAGCGGCACATCGTCAAAACCGACAACGGCGATGTCGCCCGGCACGCGCAGCCCGCGCTCCTGCGCCGCGACGATCGCGTCTGCCGCCATCTGATCGTTCCCAGCGAAGACGGCGTCGGGGCGTTCGGGAAGGTCGAGAATTTGCCGCATCGCTTCGCTGCCGCTGCCGCGCAGATAATCGCCGCGAAAGACGAGTTCCTGAGGCAGCGTCAACCCGTGTGCCGCCAGTGTGTCGCGGATGCCACGCATCCGCTCCTGGTTGTCGGGGGTGTGGTCCGTCCCGGTGATGTAGGCGATACGACGGTAGCCGTGTTCGAGCAGATGCTCGGTCAGAGCGCACGCGCCGCCGTAATTGTCCGCCTGCACGGCGGAAACGTGCTTGCCCGCGTCCTGCTGAACCAGAATGACGGGCAGCCCGCCTTTCATCATCTCCTGAAGCTCGTTCGGAAACACGTCGACCGCCGTCAGGATTAGCGCGTCGACGTGCCCGCGCCGGAACAGGCGCATGTAGTGATTTTCGGACGTGTGGTGCGGCTGGCTGGCGATCAGCAGGCTGTAGCCTGCCGTCGTGACCGTATCTTCGATGCCGCGCACGATGCCGAAGTAGAAGGGGTCGTTCACCTGCGGGATGACCAGCCCGATCGTGTCGGTCTGCTGGCTGGCGAGTCCCTGCGCGAGAGCGTTGCTGTGATAATCCAGCTCCTGAATTGCCAGCAAAACGCGCTCGCGTGTCTCCGGGCGCACCCGATCCCGTTTATTGAGCACACGGGACACCGTCCCGATAGAAACATTCGCCCGTTTGGCGACATCAAAAATAGTTGAACTCATCATCAACCATTAATTTGTAAAAGCGCTTTTACAGACCATACCATAGTTTTGCGCGACAGGCGACTCTTTTTCACCGAAATGGTACAATTTGTACGATTCGCGCGGGAAAATAACGGCGTCGACTGGCTAACGTAACATCAGCGGAAATGAAAACGCTTCAACAGAAGCGCCTGTTAGGATGGGGCAGAAATACGTAGGGGCGACCTGCGAGGTCGCCCCAATTATGTCAGTCCTCGGTGAAGCCGAGCTTCTCCAGCGCGGGCTGGATTTCGGGGTTGGACATGAACAGCTTCCACAGCAGCCCGGTGCGGTAATTCTCGATCATCGCCACGATCGGCGCCTGATTCAGCCCCATGAAGATGCTCGACACATAGCCCTGCGTCGGGTTGATGGCATCGCGGAACCCATATATCCCCCACAGCTCTGCGCCGCGCTCGCGATATAAATGCTTAAGCGCCCGCATCGACTCTTCCGGCGTGTACGGGAAGGAACTTAAGGCTCCCGTCGGCGTGATCGTGCCGTTGTCGCCGTGCGGGGTCGGTTCGTGCGCCAGATAGCCGGTGTGATCGTCGCTGGCACTCAGCCCCCAGAAGTCTTCACCGTAGCCGGCGTAGCCGCCGGGGTTAGCGACGCAGTAGCGCTGGTTGATCAGCGTGATCAGACGGTTGTTCTCGAAATAGTTGGCGTAGCGGTCGCGTTTACCGCGCGGGTCGAAGCCCAGGAACGAGTAATGCGTGAAAAACAGCGGACCGCCGGAGCCGACGCCAACCGGCAGTTCCAGACCGTAATACGTGTTGCCGTTAGTGTAGTGATTTCCGCCTGCCGACTTGCCCCAGTTTTCGCGGTAGAGGCGCGCCCGCTCGGACTGCGCCGCCCAGCCCATATGGTACAGCGACGGCGGGATCGGGTGTGTTGGTGAGGCTGCCGCCAGCAGATAGGCGATCATCGTCTCGTTCCAGCCGATCAGTGGGTGGTCGATATGCCAGGCAGCGTCCGGCGACCAGTGCCAGAACAGGTAGTCCGGGTCGGCGGGGCTGCGATACCAGTTCCAATCGACGCTCTCCCACAGCCGCGTGATCGTGGTGCGAATGTCCGCTTCGTCGTCACGGTCGAAGTACTGCCGCGCGGTCAGGAGCGCCTGCATCATGAACGCGGTCTCGACGATGTCGCCGCCGTTGTCATACTGCCCGAACAGCGGGATGACCTTGCCGGTGCGCCCATCCATGAAGTGCGCCCAGACACCGTGAAATCGATCCGCCGAATCGAGAAAGGCGAGAATTTTTCGCATCCGCGCGACCGCCTGCGCGCGGGTAACGAAACCACGCTCGACGGCGACGATCAGCGCCATAATGCCGAAGCCGGATGCGCCCAACGCGATCAGATGCTCATCGCCAGGGATGCATTCCAGCGCTAACCCGGCGTCGGGGTGCGCGCCCTCCCAGTAGTAACGAAAACAGGCTTTCTGCACCATCGTCAGCAGGTCGTCATCGCTGAGGGCGCGGGTCGAAGCCGTCACCGTTTGCGAGGGCGGCGACTCCTGATACGCACGATTGACTGCCGTGACGCGGTAGTGCGCGGTCGTATCCGCCGTACCGAGAAAATCCGCGTAGCGATTGTAGGCGGGAATTTGTATGCCAATCGGCACGAAAGTTTTGCCGTCCAGTGAGCGATAGACCGTGTAGTATTCGACTTCGGGATCGTTCGCCGCTTCCCACTGCAAATCGACGTGACGATCATCGCCTGATGCACGGAGCGCTGTCGGCGGCTGTACGTGGTGGCTCTCGGCAACCGTGCCGACTTTGATTTCGTCGATGTAGATCGTATGAGGTTCGCCGTCGTCAACACCCTGGGTGAAGATCACGTCGCGGAGTTGCCCGAAATCGAATTCGCCCGTGGAAGGATCAAAGGCGGCGAAAGGAACATGGATGTGCGTCCACTGCTGCGCAGGAAGTCCTTCAACAATGGCAGACAGCCGCAAAGGGCGAGTCGTCGCTCCATGTTCCATGACCAGCACAATCATCGGTAAGACATTGGCGAGAATGGCGTGTTCCGACCAGCACCAGAAGTGGAGCGTATCGCCCTGCAAGGCGGCGTTTCGCCCGCGCCAGCGTTCGACGTGGATTTCCGCGTTCCAGTCGCCGCCGGGGCGAGATGTCCAGGTCAATTCCAGTCAGTTCGGTGGACTGATAAAGTACGTCTCGCTAACCGGCAGCTTTCCCTTGAAGCTCTTGATCTCGCTGGGAGCAACTGCCGCTGCGTGGCTGTGATAGTAGCCCCCGGCGGTCAAACTGTTGTCGAAGACGACGTGCCGATAATAGAGAAACTGTTCATTCATGTGATGACAAGCCCTTACGACAAGCTCAACCGAGATTCTTGAGAATCACACATGCTATCCTTAGGGAGCCGAAACGCCCCCAAGAAGCCATTTGAAAGTTCATATGTTCTCGCTTGAGGGCATGTGCAACCTGCGCTTGCCTATGTCGCGCCCGTACAGCCGCCAATCACGAGAACAGCAGCGATTTTTCAATGGCTTCTAACGGGAGTTGATTTTAGGGGTAATAGCCAATGATTGCTACTATGGCAGAAGTGTTGACAGGGTAATCGCATCAAAATAGCCATTTAGGTCAAAAAGGGTCATAGGTGTTTTGTAGGGGCAGACCTGTGTGTCTGCCCCAGCGGGCGAACACGTGGGTTCGCCCCTACAAGAGCGTTGTGAA
>JADLHH010000533.1 GCA_020848855.1 Anaerolineae bacterium
CAACCTTGAAAACGGGCGCGAGCGCATCGACAAGGTGATGCCCATCGCGCAGAAGTACGGCGCGGGCGTGCTCTCGATGACGATTGACGAAGAAGGCATGGCGCACACCCGCGACCGCAAGCTGGCGATTGCCCAGCGCATCCGCGACATCGCCGTCAACGACTACGGACTCGCGCCGGAAGACCTGATCTTCGACACGCTGACCTTCCCGCTCACGACCGGGCAGGAAGATTTACGCAACGATGCCATCGAGACGCTGGAAGGCATCCGGCTGATCAAGCAGAACATCCCCGGCGTGATGACGGCGCTCGGCATCAGCAACGTGTCGTTCGGCGTGACCCCGGCGGCGCGCGGCGTGCTCAACAGCGTGTTCCTGTACCACGCCGTGCGGTCGGGGCTGGATATGGCGATTGTCAACCCGGCGCACATCACGCCGTATGCCGAAATCCCCGAAGACCAGCGCAAGCTGGCGGATGATCTGATCTTCAATACGGATCAGGACGCGCTGCCGCGCTTCATCCAGTATTTCCAGGAGAACGACGTGAAACTGGCGGCACAGGAGGACGTTGATCCGACCGCCGACATGACCGCCGAGGAAGCCATCCACTGGCAGATCGTCCACCGCAAGAAGGAAGGCGTCGAGGCGCTGATCGATCAATGCCTGAAGAATCAGGATGCGGTCGGCGTGCTGAACAACGTGCTGCTCCCGGCGATGAAGGAAGTGGGCGACAAGTTCGGCGCGGGCGAGCTGATCCTGCCGTTCGTGCTGCAAAGCGCCGAAGTGATGAAGAAGACCGTCGCCTATCTTGAGCAGTTCATGGACAAGATTGAGGGCGTGACCAAAGGCACGGTCGTGCTGGCGACGGTCTACGGCGACGTGCACGACATCGGCAAGAATCTGGTCAAGACGATCCTGTCGAACAACGGTTACACCGTGCATGATCTGGGCAAGCAGGTTCCGGCGAACACGATCATCGAGAAGGCGGTCGAATACCACGCCGACGCCATCGGCTTGAGCGCGCTGCTGGTCAGCACCAGCAAGCAAATGCCGCTGATCGTCAACGAGCTGGCGCGGCGCAACCTGAAATTCCCGGTGCTGATCGGCGGCGCGGCGATCAACCGCAAGTTCGGGCGGCGCATCCTGTTTCTGGAAGACAGCGATCAGCCGTATGATCCGGGCGTGTTCTACTGCAAGGACGCTTTCGAGGGGCTGGACGTGATGGAGACGCTGATCAACCCACAGCAGCGCGCGCCGTTCCTCGACCGGATCAAGGACGAGGCGTATCACGAGATGGAGAAGCCCGCGCCGGTCAAGCGGGCGCGGCACTACGACCGCACCAGCAGCGTCCAACCCGCGCCGGACATCCCCGCGCCGCCCTTCTGGGGCGCGAAAACGATCCGCGAGATGCCGCTGGAGATCGTGCTGAAGTATCTGGAGAAGAAGGAACTCTACCGGCTGTCGTGGGGCGCGGGCAATACGCACGGCAGCGAGTGGGCGAAGCTGGAAGCTGAGTACGACGCCCGGCTCGACCAGATGACACGGGCGGCGCTGCGCGAAGGCACGCTCAAGCCGCAGGCGGTCTACGGCTTCTTCCCCGCCAACAGCGACGGCGACGATCTGGTGATTTACGACCCCGCGCCGTTCCAGAGCGCTTTGTCAAACGGTGGTGTAGGGGCGCATGGCAATGCGCCCATCCAGAAAACCGAAATCGCCCGCTTCCATTTCCCGCGCCAGCCGTTCGGGGAATACCTGTGCATCAGCGACTATTTCGCGCCCGCCGGCGGCGAACAGGTCGATACGGTCGCCTTCCAGATCGTGACGGTCGGGCAGCAGGCGAGCGAACATTTCGAGACGCTGCAAGCCGCCGATAACTACAGCGAAGCCTACTTCTTTCACGGGCTGGCGGTGCAGGCTGCCGAGGCGACCGCCAATTATGTCAACCGGATGGTCGTCAACGAGCAGTTGGGCATCCCGGCGAAGCGCGGCAAGCGCTATAGCTGGGGCTACCCCGCCTGCCCGGATTTGAGCGATCATGCTGTACTGCTGAATCTGCTGCCACAGGCGGCGAGCGAACTGGGCTTGGAACTCTCGCCCTCGTTCCAGTGGATACCGGAGGAGAGCACGGCGGCGATTGTCGTGCATCACCCCGTCGCCAAGTACTACAGCGTCGGCATCGACCGCGTGCAGCAGATCGAAGAAGCATAACATTGCGCAACGGGCGCTTCCGCAAGCCATGCAGCTTGTCGGCAGCGCCAACAGATAGTCAGGAGGCAGCAGCATGATCCGCGAATATCGCGGCATCGTCCTCACGATTGGGGCGGGGCTGATTGCGGTGGTCGCTATTGTCGGCGGCGTCACAATAACGATGAATAACAACTGCCAGAACGCTTTCTGGGATACGCTGTTGGTGTATCCCGACGCCGAGCTTGTCAGCAAACAGGCGGATTTCTTCGGGCTTCAGCGGGTGATTTACTACACGCCCGATCCCGACGCAATCGTGAACGATTGGTTTCGAACCGAACGCGCCGCGCAGATGCGTGCCGCGCTCGACAACCTCAACCTGGATTTGCTGCCCAATCAGAACTGGGTGGTCGAAGGGGCAGTGGATCGGGAAGGGTCGCTCCTGACGCTTGAGACGCTGTGCCCGTAACCGCCAATGCCCCGGAATTTAGGGCACCGGCGCGCGAGCGGCAGCGCTAGAGTCCCCCAAAAGGAAAGGGGGACATGATGGCGCTGAATTTTCGGGACAATCGCGGGGTTTTCGCCGGGGTAGGCGTGATCATCGTGGCGGTGATCGTGACGGTCGGCGCGGTCGCCGTGATCCTGAATACCCGCTGCACCAACACGTTCTGGGATGTGGCGCGGGTTTATCCCGGCGCGGCGCTGGTCGAGTCGGAATCGACGTTCCTCGGCTTGCAGCGGGCGGTCTATCACACCGACGACGCGCCGGAAACAGTCGAGTCGTGGTACGCGCAGCAGCGCGCCGCCGCGCTGCGCGAAGGCGTAACGAGCGGCGACTTCAGCGAAGTGCCGGAGGCAAATCCCGGTCGGGTGATCACGGCGGACACGACCAATGGCGGCAGCCTGATTACCTTTGCGGCGACCTGCCCGTAAGGAAAGTGATGGGGAATTGTGAAGCGCTTACGATTGGGGAGACCGGCACTCGGATGCCTGGTGATCCTTGCGGCGGTGGTTTTGTGCAGCGGCATTACGTTTTTCGCGGCGGATCGCATCTGCTACGGCAATCTGAGCCAGCGGCTGCCGATTTACCCGAATGCGACGGTGACTTCGCGGACGCATAACCTGTTTACCGAGTTCGGCATGGGCATTACGGTCGTCGTCCTCGATTCGCCCGACTCGCCGGAGACCGTGCGCAGTTGGTATGCCGTCGAGACGGGCAGCTACGTGCGCGAAGCGCTGCAGAACAACACGCCGTTCTTCCGCATGGCGCAGGGGAGCGCGACCATCAACGGCAACGGAGCGGGCGGCAGCCAGATCATTCTGTACGGGACGTGTGTGAATTGAGTTAAAAGTAAAAGCAGTTAAAGGTTAAAAGTTCAGAAGTGAGTGCAAGGGATTTCACTTTTAACTTTTAGCTGATCGTCAGCAGACCAGAGAGATCACCATGAAACCGTTCCTCGACCGACTCCACGAAGGCACGCCGATCCTCGCCGATGGCGCGATGGGCACACTGCTGCACGCGCGCGGCGTCCCGATGGACGACTCGTTCGAGCGCTGTAACCTCGCCCGCCCGGAACTGGTCAGCGCGATTCACCGGGCGTACATCAACGCGGGCGCGGAGATGATCGAGGCGAACACCTTCGGCGCGAACCGGCTCAAGCTCGGCGAGCATGGGCTGGAAGAACGGTTCGAGGCGATCAACCGGGCGGGCATCGAACTGGCGCTGGCGGCGGTGCGCGGAAGTGGGCGAGAAGTGTACGTCGCCGCGTCGATTGGTCCGCTGGGCGTCGGCGTGCAGCCATATGGACGGCTGAAGCAGGAAGACGCCCGCGCGTTGTATGCCGAGCAGATCAGCATCCTGGCGGACGCCGGCGCGAATGTGATCCTGTTCGAGACGTTCACCGACCTGACCGAAATGCTGCTGGCGCTGGAGACCGCCCGCGCCGTCGCGCCCGATATGCCGGTGATCTGCGAGATGACGTTCGGGCATGAGGATCGCACGCTGTCGGGGCATTTGCCGGGGAACGTCGCCCGCCAGCTTCGCGACGCGGGGGCGGATGTGATCGGCGTCAACTGCAGCGCCGGACCGGGGCAC
>JADLHH010000534.1 GCA_020848855.1 Anaerolineae bacterium
AAAAGCGTGCTGTTCGTTGTGTTCGTTTACTGCCATCGCAATCAAATTCCTCGTGCAATCACGTTATTGCCACTGTTGTACCATGTGCGTATAAGAAATGGGTAAAAATCCTGGTGCATTGAAGGAAAACCGCCGCTGCTTAGGGTTGAAATGTGCAGCGGCGGTCCGTTGATCACTTAGAAGTAGCGACTGATGATTTGAAGCACGCCGAGAATGCTTTGCGGGTCGCCGGACTGGACGCGGGTATTGCTGGCGCGCGCCAGCGAATTGAGCGCGTTGATGTCCGCGTCTGAGCCGTAGGCGACCGGGATCAGGATGACCGGGTTGAGCGAGTCGCGGCTGGCTTCAATCGCCTGGATCGCGTCATTGAGCGTCGTTCCAGCGTCGCCGGTGTCTGCACCGTCGCTGAGGAGGACGACTGCGCGAATGCGGTTTTCGGACGAAAGCGGATCCAGCTGCTTGGTGGCGTAACGAACGGCTTCAAACAGTTCCGTGCCGCCGCTGGCGCGCAGGGAGCGGATGTGCGATTCCAACTGCCCCTGGTTCGATTCAAAGGTGTCCAGCGGCACACGAATTTCGACATCGTCGCTGAAGAGCACGAGCCCGACGCGGTTGGTCGGCTCCATGTTGCTGAGGAACGCCAGCGCCGCTTCACGCGCCTGGTCGATTTTGCCCTCGTTGCCCATCGAGCCGGAGATGTCGATCACCAGCAGCACGTCTGCCTGTTTCTTGACGAACGCCCAGCTTTGCTGAATGGCGGCGATCACGTCCGGGGCGGGCACGTCGAGGACGGCTGTGGGCTGGTTCGGGTCGATGCCATTTTCCGCCACGAACGGGAACTCCAGTTCGACATCCGGGTTGGCGGGGCGGAAGCCATCCGCCATAATGCGGCGTTGTACATCGGGCGTCAGTACGTAGTCGACGAAGACTGCCGCCGCGTCGCGCTGCTGCGGCGTGGTCCAGTCGGCATTGACGATGCCCATCGGATGTTCGTGCCAGAACGTGCCGTCCGCCGGGTAGAGCGCGACCAGTTGTTCCGGAGGCTGGTACTCGGTCAGACCCCGGTTGATGTAGATCAGGTCGTTTTCTTCCAGAGCGACGAAGTCCAGGTATTCCGGTCCCTGAGCGATGTATTCCTTGAACTCGGTCGTGCGCGAGGAATAGTGGCGAATCAGGTCTTCGATGTTGCGCACGCCCTGCTGCACGTTTTCGTCGCGCACCTGCGCCAGCGTGAGCCGCCGCTCGCTGAAGCCATTGGCGCGGGCGCTGGCGTAGAATTCGCTGATCAGTGTCGAGAGCGCCGTCGAACTCACGAGCGGGTCGGTGTGACCATAGTAGACCGTCTTGCGACCGGAAATACCGTAGTCTTCCCAGCCGTTGGGGCTGTTGAGGACGTCGAGCAAGTCCTGCCAGCCGACTTCCTGCCGCCCGATGGTGTCCTGAATTGCCTGTAAGCGGCTTTCCCAGATCGCCATGACGACCGGCGCGAGGGCGGTCGCCTGCGTCTCCGCGAGGTCGAACAGCTGGCGTCCGCTCTGATAGTTCGCCAGCGCCAGCCAGTGGCTGACGGAAGGCTCGAAGATGACCGGACGCGCGACGTTCTGGTTGTTCGGCGCGATGACGGCGTTGATGATGCCCTGCATGACGGTGCCTGATGACCCCGGAACGCCCGAGATGCAGATCGGCTGTTCGCCGTTCGCCAGGTTGCTGCCCGTGACCGGGTTCTTGCCTTCGCGGTAGGCGCGGTTGAAGTCGGTCATCACCTGCGGCATATAGAGATCGGATTCCGGCGCGTAAATGATGCTGATCTCAATTGCATTTCCGGCGCAGGCGGTTGAGACAGACTGCGTGGCTTGCCCGCTCGGCTGGTCGTTACCGCTACACGCCACCAGCAGGGCAGCGATGAGGAAGGGGAAGGCTCTGATAAAACGTCTGAACATGGGCTGTTGCTCCTGAGCGTTGGCTCGACAGCAGAAAAGGCTACTCTGCGAGATTGATCACGTAGACGGCGTTCTGCTCGTCGGAAGCGAACAAGCCGCTGACGACCAGCTGGCTGCCGTCGGATGTAAAGAAAAGCTGGGTGATGTTTGGGGCGATTCCCAGTTCGTCGGGCAGTTCAAGCAGGGCGATGGGTTCGGCTTCGCTTGCCGTGTCGGCAAGGTAGATGACGCCTGTTTCGCGGTCTGCCCAGGCAAGCGTCGTCTCATCCGGCGCCACGGCGAAGGGTAATCCGCCGAAAGCGTAGACATGCATTTCTTCACCCGTGTTCAAGTTCCAGACATGGATTTGGTCATCACTGTCGTCAAAGTAGGTGAGGGTACTGCCGTCGCTGGAGAAGATCAGCGTACGAATAGCGAAACGCACCATTTCTTCCGAAGGCTCGCGCAGCGTTCGCATTTCGCCACTGACAGCATCCCAGAGGACGACCTCGTCATTGGCAGTAGAAGCCGCAAATGTCGTATTGTCGGGCGAGGCGGATGCTGTGACGAACGTGAGATCGGCGCGTTCGGGATACTGTGTGTAATTTTCGGAAAACTGGTTGAAGGTGTCGATGTGCCGCCCGAACAACTGCGTGATCGCACCGTTGGTCGTGTCCAATGTGCCAAAGACAAATTCGCCGAGACGGAGCAGCACGGTCTGGTCATCCGGCATGAACAGCACCCAGCCACCCCCGTAAACGTAAGTTGGGATGGTCTTGAGCAGGGCCTGGTTCGGGACATCCCAGAGCGAGAGATCGCCATTGCGGTGGAAGGCGACCAAGCGGCTGCCATCCGAATTAAAGGCGATGTCCGAGACCCAGTCCAGATTACCCTGCAAACTGCCTGTCAATTTGCCGGTTTCAATATCGAGCAGGCGGATTTGTGATTCTTCCGGCGTGGTTTCCAGACTTTCGGAGCCGTAAATGATCGGGTTGTTGTAAAGTGCCAGCGTGCGGTCATCCGGCGAAAGTTCGCTGCCTGCGGCTAGGCTCTCGAAGGGGATTGTTGTCACCTCGTGTGCTTCTTCCTGTGCCCAAAGGGCGGAAAAACCGGAAAGCGCCACGAGCAGCGCCAGCAATGTGAAAAGCAGACCCCGTTGCATCAAAACCACTCCCATTCCATAACCCTGTGCATGGTGATCAGACATTGCAATCAGCCTGCCGGTTCCCGATATTCCAGCACTTCGACGGTCATGCCGGTGCGCACGCAGCCCTTGCTGCGGTGGATAACATTCTGACCGAACATCGCGCCGCGCGCGTGCTGACGGTAGGTTGCCAGCGTGCGCAGCGGTTCCTTGCTGCGCTGTGC
>JADLHH010000535.1 GCA_020848855.1 Anaerolineae bacterium
CGATGCTGTCGTGGGTGAAAATGTAGATCGGGTTGATGCCCATCAGCGCGCCCAGGCGGATGGCCGGACGCATGTAATCGCTGAAGGTCAGGAAGGTGGCCGAGTACGGTTTGATAATGCTGCCGTGCAGCGCCAGCCCGTTGACGATCGCGCCCATGCCGTGCTCGCGCACGCCGAAGCGCAGGTTGCGCTCGCCGGCGTCGTGCTGCCCGGGGTTGTTCGCGCCCTTGATCAGCGTGCGCGTGCTGCCCGCCAGGTCGGCGTCGCCGCCGATCATCGTCGGGAAGTGCCTGGCGATGGCGTTGAGGACTTCGCCGGACGCGACCCGCGTGGCGATCTGCTTTTCCGTGCCGTAAACCGGGATGTCGGCATCCCAGCCGGCGGGCAGCTCGCCCGCCAGCGCGCGATCCCATTCCGCCGCCAGTTCGGGGAAGGCGGCGCGCCACGCGGCGAGCTTTTCGTTCCACGCCGCTTCTTCCTTCGCGCCCTTATCGACCGATTCACGGAAGTGTTCGAGCGCTTCGCCGGGGACGTAGAAAGCTTCCTGGGGCCAGCCGTAGAATTCCTTGACCAGCCTGATTTCATCCGCGCCCAGCGGCGACCCATGCGCTTCGCTGGTGCCGCCCTTGTTCGGGCTGCCGTAGCCGATCACCGTCTTGATCACGATCAGCGACGGGCGGTCGCGCGTTTCTTTCGCCGCCGTGATCGCCTGATCAATCGCTTCCACGTCGTTGCCGTCCTCGACTTCGAGTGTCTGCCAGCCGTAGGCGCGGAAGCGCGCCGCGACATCCTCGGTGAACGTCATGTCGGCGCTGCCGTCGAGCGTTACGTCGTTGCTGTCATACAGGAAGATCAGCTTGCCCAAGCCCCAGTGTCCCGCCAGCGATGCCGCTTCGGCGGAGACGCCTTCCATCAGGTCGCCATCGCCCACCAGCGCGTAGGTGTAGTGATCGACGATCTCGTGACCGGGGCGGTTGAAATACCTGGCGAGGAACGCTTCCGCCAGCGCGAAGCCGACGGCGTTTGCCGCGCCCTGACCGAGCGGACCGGTCGTGGTTTCGACGCCCGGCGTCACGCCGTATTCGGGATGCCCCGGCGTAATGCTCCCCCACTGGCGGAAGTTCTTGAGGTCATCCAGCGATACGTCGAAGCCGGTCAGGTACAGCAGCGAATAGATCAGCATCGAGCCGTGCCCGGCGCTCAGGACGAAGCGGTCGCGGTTTGCCCAGTTCGGATTGTGTGGGTTGAAGCGCAGGTGACGCATCCACAGGGCATATGCCATCGGCGCGGCGCCCATCGGCAAGCCGGGGTGCCCGCTGTTGGCTTTCTGAACGGCGTCAATCGACAGGGTGCGGATGGTGTTGATGGCGAGGGTTTGTAAGTCGGTAGACAAGGGTATTTCTCCTGATTTGAGCGACAATATGGCGGGGATTATAACACAAGGCGTTGCACAAAATCCGCTGGTTTGCGCCGGGGTTGGGCAAACGCATTAAATCAAGTTTTTAGGTCGATACGGTTCATAGAGGGCTGTATGGGGGCACGACATATTGTGCCCCCTACAAAATCCTTGCGACTACTCCTGACGAACGCGATCATTTTGATGCAATTGCCCTGGAAGCGGCATCATCCGTGACCGGGCATCACCTTCTCGTACAGCACCAGCGGGAAATCTTCACCGTAGAGTACGGCTTCGCCGGTTTTCACGTAGCCGTGCTTTTCATAGAAATGCTGGTTGCGGGTCGCCCACGCCGGCGTGTCGAGCGTCCAGCGCCGCGCCGGGAACGTCCGCTCGATGAATGCCAGCGCCTGCGCGCCGATGCCCTGATTCTGATAGTCCGGGTCGATGTAGATGCGACCGAGTTCGCAGCGCCCGCCTTCGAGCGTGAAGACGAACAGCCCGCCGATGATCCGGTTGTCGGCGACGATTTTGTAGTACGCGCTGCGGCGCATCATGCCGATATTCCATGCGATTGAATCGTAGCCGGGCGGACCGCCGCGCTCGCCGCGCCCGTGCTGGCGGCTGTCGTCGTCAAACGTGCGAATCTGAACTGCCGTGAGCGCTTCCGCGTCGGTGGGCGCTGCCCGCTTGAATGTAGTTTTCATATTCACCTCCGCACCTTCATGTATCACGCGGCAGGTTTTGTGAATTCCTTCACGATTTAGCGCGTATCGGCTGGCGGATGATCGTTTTAAGCTTCTCCGGCGCGCTGCGATTCGGGTCGCTCAGGTAGATTTCGTGGTGCTTCCCGCTGAGCGCGTACCCCTGCGCCGCGATGTATTCGTGCAGCCGGGCGATGGTCGGCGCTTCGGCGCTGTACGGACCGATGTACATGATCTGCGCGGCTGCGCCCTCGTCAAAAACCGCCCACCGGATCAGGTCGAGGGCGGGCGAAGGCTTTTTCACCTTCAGTTCGGCGACCGTCTGCGCGACATCGGCTTCGGTGACGACTTCCGGCTGGACGATCAGCATCGTCCACCGCCAGTTCGATTTGTCAGCGGTGATGAACAGCGCCATGTCGTCCGTCCACCACAGTCCCTCCAGCGGCATGACCGGGTAGTCGACGCTGCGCTGCTTCTTGAACGCGAACTTGAGGGTGTAGGCTGCGCTGTACAGCGCGCCGACCGCGTCCTTGTACGCCTGCGCCGTGTTGGGGTCGCCCGCGCCGTCGATCATCAGGCAGGGCAGCGGCGGCACGGTGATCGTCTGCGGCTGCTTCACCGACGGGCTGTACAGGTGCTTCAACGTCTTTTTCAGATCGAGCGTTTCCATAGTGTGCGCCTCCCGGACGCGTGATTGGCACGGTTGCGACTATCGTACCGGCGAATCGCTGTCGCTGCGTGACGCAGGTTCTCTGCGGACATAAGTTTGAGCAATTTTGCACAAACGACGAGTGGGTTTTTGTCACTGCTGAACAGTTGGCGAAACACGGGCAGGCTCTATACAATAGTGGCTGCATTACGACGATGTCATATTTGTCTGAAACTGATAAACCCGGGTCAAGCTCATGGCAGTTGAGCCAGCCGCAGCATCCTCCGCTCCCAATTTCAGTGGTCTGCGCACGGCAGCGCTTTCGCTGCTGCTGGTGGTTGCCCTGCTGCTGGTGTGGGAAGGCGCGAAAGCCTTCGCCGCCGCCAACAACTACGCCGTCAATGTGGCGGGCGCGAATGTCGACCTGACGCTGCTCAACGACACTCAGCTTCCGCACCTCAGCGATATCGCCCGCGCCTTCGCCGAACCGGCGCAGCGCAACGGCGCGCCGCTCTACCAGATGCTCCTGCAGAACTGGCTGTATACGTTCCTGGCGGCGCTGCGCGGCTTCCTGCTCGGCGGGGCGATCGGCTTCGCGCTGGCGATCCTGTTCGCCCATTCGTCGCTGCTGCAGCGCGGGCTGCTGCCGTATGTTGTCGCCTCGCAAACCGTGCCGATCCTCGCCATCGCGCCGATGGTCGTGATCTGGATGAGCCGCATCGGGGCGGTCGGCTGGTCGGTGCCGATGATTGCCGCCTACCTGACCTTTTTCCCGGTGGTGATCTACACGCTGCGCGGCTTGACCTCTGTTCCGCAGACCTCGCTGGAACTGATGCAGACCTACGCCGCGTCCAACCGGGAAATCCTGTTCAAGCTGCGCCTGCCCAACGCCCTGCCGCAGATTTTCACTGCGCTCAAGATTTCGGCGACGGCGAGCGTCGTCGGCGCGATCATCGGCGAGCTGCCGTCGGGGATTCAGGACGGCTTGGGCATCGCCATTCTGAACTTCTCGCGCTACTACAACCAGTCGCCGCCGCGCCTGTTTGCGACCATCGTCGCGTCCGGCTTGCTCGGCATCTTTTTCTTCTGCGTAATCGCCGTCATCGAGCGGCTGGTCGTGCGCTGGAAGGTGGAAGAAAGTGAATAGCGGGCAGAATTCGACGGTCACCAACCGGGAAGCTTCGCATACGCAGGGCGATCTGCTCGCGCTCAATCGGTCGCTGTATCTCGATTTGTTGAAGCGCACCCTGATCAACACGATCTACGATACTGCGCCGACGTTTCGGCGCGAGGATGGCAGCGCGGCGTCTACCGTCGAGGCGCAGATGGAAGGCGACCGCGGCTGGAGCAGCCCGGCGCACACGATGATCGGCATGAAACGCCTGAACAACGTGCAGTTCTGTGTCGAAGCCGCGCTTGCCAACAACATCCCCGGCGACATGATCGAGACCGGCGTTTGGCGCGGCGGCGCCTGTATTTTCATGCGCGGCGTGCTGAAAGCCTACGGCGTGACGGATCGCGTTGTGTGGGTAGCCGATTCTTTTGAGGGGTTACCGCCGCCCAACCTCAAGAAATATCCAGAGGATGTCGGACTCAACCTGCATCTCTTCCCCCAGCTTGCCGTCTCGCTGGAGCAGGTGCAGGCGAACTTCCAGCGCTACGACCTTCTGGATGATCAGGTGCGGTTCCTGAAGGGGTGGTTCAGGGATACGCTGCCGAGCGCGCCAATCGAGCAACTGGCGGTGCTTCGGCTGGATGGTGATCTGTACGAATCGACGATGGACGCACTGGTCAACCTGTACCCGAAGGTCGCGCCGGGTGGGTACGTCATCATTGATGACTACGGGGTGGTCGAGGCGTGCCGGAAAGCTGTCCACGACTATCACCATGTCCACAATCTGCGCGTGAAGCTGCACCCTATCGACGGGGCGGGCGTTTACTGGCAGAAACCGGCAGCCTAACGGAATAAGAGAGGTCGAGGTTCAGGTGTCCGCAATCATCTCTGTCAAGAATACGTCGAAAATCTTCCGCACGTCGGACGGTTCGATGGTACACGCGCTGGAAAATAT
Organism: Anaerolineae bacterium; assembly: GCA_020848855.1. The sequence goes on from JADLHH010000535.1 coordinate 4,819, forward strand.
CAACCTCGAAG
>JADLHH010000536.1 GCA_020848855.1 Anaerolineae bacterium
AAGCTGGTTGGCGACGTTCAGGCTGAAATCGCCGATCAGCGGGTGCTGGTGGCGACCCTGCAACGCCTCCACCAGCCCGCCGGAACGGACGACCAGCGGGCAGTCCAGCCGCAGCAGGAAATTGACGACGCGCTGCTCGTGCGGCTTGAGCACGCGCGGGCTGGCGACGCGCGGCGTGATGCCCGCGTCCCGGATGCGCTCGACGGCGGGGCGCAAGCCGTACAGATCGAGATAATCGAGCGTGATGCTGCCCGGCTTGATTTCGAGCGCGGCTTCAAGCTGCTCTGGCGTGCGGACGAGCAGGTGAAGCTGGGGCGGCACAGGCGCGCGCTCGTGCTGGCGTTCAACCGACGCCAGGGCATCGTCCAGTGCCCGAACGGGATCGTGGACAACCATCTCAGGCAGCCGTGACTGCTGGCTGACCAGCGACTCGACGGCTTGCTGGCGCAGACGGTTGAGCAGCGAACTGGGGATGAACGGATCGCCCGCGATCTCCGCCGTCAGCCCGTCGAGCCGGTACGCCGTGCTGCCGAGCCGCCCAAGCTGCTGATGCAGGTACTCGGCGGTGACGCTGCGGCTGTTGGCGCGCGTCAGCACGTCGTCGGACGCGACGCTGACGCGGATTTCGGGGCTGCTTGCCAGTTCCCACGTCAGTTCCAGCGGCGCGCCTTCGCCGGCGACCACGCGCACGTTGACGGGCTGGCGCTGAACCGGCGCGCTCGCGTGGGTGAACGGCTTCGCCGCTTTGTCGGTGTTGGCGTCGGACGTGCGCCACACCCAGTCGCCGCGCTGGATGCGCGTGAAGTCGATTGCCCGGTTGCCGAAGCGCAGTTCGAGCCGCTTGCCGACGGGCTTCACTTCGTACAGGTGACCGCCTTCTTCCTCGATTTCGGGGCTGCGCCAGTCGGCGGCGTCAAAGACGATGCCATCGCCCGGCTTGAGCGGCGCGATATTCTGAATATCGGTTGGCTCGATCACGACGTAATCCGAATGCACCTGAGCCACTCGCCCGCACAGGACGCCGCGATGGCGCGGCGAGCGCCCCGACACGACCGCCTGATGATTCGTGCCGGTGACGAAGTACGCGCCCAAGCCCCGCGAATATACCTGCTCGATTTCGGCTTCCGCTTCCGGCGTGATCGGGCTGGGGCGTCCCGCCCAGGCAGCATCCACCGCCTGACGATAGGCATTGGTCGTCAGGGCAACGTAGTTGGCGTCCTTGTAGCGCCCCTCGATTTTGAGCGTCGACACACCCACGTCGATGATTTCGGGGATTTGATGCAGGGTGTACAGATCACCGGGAGAAAGCAGATAGCGCGCATCGCCCAGCGGCGTGTACACGTCATCCACGATCAGATCATACGGCAGGCGGCACGCCTGGGCGCACTGCCCCCGGTTGGCGCTGCGCCCGCCCCATGCTTCGGACGAGAAACACTGCCCGCTGTAAGAGACGCACAGCGCGCCATGCACGAACATTTCCAGTTCGCAGTCGGTCTGCTCGCGGATGGCGCGAATGTCCTTCAGCGAAAGCTCGCGCGCCAGCACTACCCGGCTCACCCCGAAGCGCTGGGCAAGCGTCACGCCTTCGGCGCTGGTGATGCTCATCTGCGTGCTGCCGTGAACGTCCACATCCGGCGCGATCTGGTGGACAAGCTGCGCCATGCCCACGTCCTGCACGATGAGCGCATCGGCTCCGGCAGCCGCGATTTGCTCGATGGCTTTGACAGCTTCGCGCAGTTCGTGGTCGAAGATCAGCGTGTTGAAGGTGAGGTAGCCCTTGACGCCCCGGCTGTGCAGCGCGCGCATCACGTCCGGCAGCTCGGTCAGCGTAAAGCCGACTTTGGCGCGGGCGGTGAAGTGCTTGAGTCCGAAGTACACGGCATCCGCGCCCGCCTCAATCGCGGCGTTGAGCTGCGGATAGTATCCGGCAGGACTCATGATTTCCGGCTTGATGTGCATCATCCAATAATCGCGGGCTTATGACGAGTGGGCGGTGTGTTCTACCGGCATTATCGCACAAGAACCGGGATTCTTGAAGTGGCTGGCGCTTCCCCCGGCGACGCCGCGCTCGTGCAGGACAGGGCGCTCAGCCGCTGAAGGGATGCCTGAGAGGGTAGGCAGCGGCGGCGTCCTTCCGGGCGATAAATTCTTGACACCTTCAATTTATACGTATAAATTATACGTATAAAATCGGTCGAACTGGAGCGAAATGTGCCCAAGAAACGCCCGACACAGGCAGATGTCGCTCGCGTGGCGAACGTGTCTCAGGCGATGGTGTCTTACGTATTGAACGGCAACACGCCCGTCCCGGTGTCTGAGCAGGCGCGCCGGCGGATTCAGGACGCCATCGAGCAGCTTGGGTATCAGCCCAACCGGGCGGCGCGCAGCCTGCGCACCAGCAAGACCTACACCATCGCGGCGATCATCCCGGACATCCTCAACCCCTTCTATCCGGCGTTCGTGCGCGGCATTCAGGACGTTGCGGACGAGAACGGCTACGATGTCATCACCTTCAACACCGACGGCTTGGCGACAAAAGAACGGAAGTGCATCCGGTCGATGCTGGAAACGCGGGTCGATGGTCTCGTGGCAGTCCTGTTTCACACCAGCGCCAGGGACCTGTTTCCGCTGCTTGATCATAACATCCCGGTCGTGCGGCTGGAAGCCACCGAGAAAGCGGGCGGGGCGCGCCCGCTGGACAACATCTACCTGGATAACGTGGCAGGCGCGCGCGTGGCGGTCAGGCTGCTGATCGAGAAGGGACACCGGCGTATCGGTCTGCTCGCCGGGCACGAAGGTCCGTCGGGCGCTCGGCTGGTCGGGTATCAGGACGCGCTGGAGTCGTATTCCATCCCGGTGCTGCCCGAATTGATGCAGCGGTGCGATTTCAACGAGGAAGGCGGCTACTCGGCGATGCGGCTGCTGCTCGACCTCGATCCGCCGCCAACGGCGGTCTTTGCGTCGAATGACCTGATGGCAATGGGCGCTTATCTCGCCATCAAGGAAGCCGGGCGGCGTATTCCCGACGATGTGGCGGTCGTCGGCTTCGACAATATCCCGACTTCGAAGCTTGTCAGCCCGCCTTTAACGACGGTCGATCAGTTCCAGCATCAGGTCGGTCAGCGCGCTGCCAGGATGCTGCTGGAACGGATTCAGGAGCGCTCTCCTGCCAGCGGGCGCAGCGAACAGCAGCCCTTTCAACTGATTATTCGTGCCTCAGCCTAGCGCATCGGCGCAGAGGATTGGGGTGATGAGCGCGATACGCGCTCCTGCAGCGGCAAGACGGTATGACAGCATCCTGTATCGAGAGGCAATCAGCTAGCAGAAAAGGAGATAACATCGCGAAAGACATGATACTGCTCCGGGAATTTCGCAAAATTGCCAACGCTAGATTTGAAATAGAGAGGTATCGAAATGATCCATTTACGCAGGTTAAGCTTTCTACTGATCCTTCTAATTCTCGGCGTGGGCGCAGTTTCTGCGCAAGACAAAGTCACGGTCACCGTGTGGTTCAACGCGGGATCGACGCCAAGCTGTGCGAGACCAATCATCATCGAAAGTTTTAACGCAGCCAGCACCGATGCTCAGGTGGATATCATCGAGCAGCCGGAAGCCTGGGACGTTACTCGCACGGCGGTTTCGGGCGGCGGCGGTCCGGATGTTGTCATTTCGCCCGGTCCCTCGTTCGTGTACGAGATGGCGGCGGCAGGGCTGATCCTGCCGATGGACGACTATGCGGCAAATCTCGGCTGGAGCGACTCGTTCGTCCCGTGGGCGCTGAGCCTCGGCGAAGTGAACGGCGCGCTCTACAGCCTGCCCGCCGAATTCGAGACGCTGATCCTGTACTACAACAAGACGCTGTTTGAAGAGCACGGCTGGACTCCGCCGACGACGATGGACGAGCTGGTCGCGCTGGCGCAGGAAATCTCCGATGCCGGAATCGTGCCGTTCGCGCACGGCAATTCGGACTGGCGTCCCACCAACGAGTGGTTCGTCGAGGAATTCATGAATCATATCGCGGGTCCGCAGGCAGTCTACGATGCGCTGAAGGGCAACCGCCCCTGGACAGACGACGTGTTCGTGGAGTCGGTCGATGCCCTGAACAACATGCAGTTCAATGGCTGGTTCTCCGGCGGGCTTGACCTGTACTACACCACCGATGAGCCGACCCGCATGGCGATGCTGGGTGCGGGCGAAGCCGCGATGAATATCGAGGGGACGTGGCGCTTCACCAATATCGGCGACTACTTTGGCGAAGCCGCCGGCAACAGCAACGACTGGGACTGGGTGCCGGTTCCGTCCAGCAGCGGCGAAGCCATTTTTGATGTGGGTATCGGCTCGACGTGGTCGATCAATGCTGCCAGCGCCAACCCGGACGCCGCCGCCGAGTTCCTGACGTTCTACTTCGCGCCGGAATTCCAGGCGCAGCTACTGGCTGCGTGCGGCACAACACCTGCCCCGGTCAACCTGGAAGCGGGCGCGATGGAAGGCGTCGATCCGCGTGTCGCGGGCGCGTTCACGGCGTTCGCGGAAGCCTCCAACCAGGGCAATTACGGCTACACCACCTGGACGTTCTGGCCGCCGAAGAGCGACGTTTATATCTACGAGGAAATCGAGAAGGTCTGGGCGGGTCAGATGACGACCGCGCAGTATCTCGAAGGGCTTCAGACACTGTTTGCCGAAGAATTGGCAGAGGGCGCAATTCCTCCAATTCCTGAACGCTGATCTTTCAGGTAAAGCCGGTCGCCCTCTTGCAGGGGGCGACCGGCTTCTCGTGTTCCCGCAGGTGGAAAGGAATTTGTGATGAGCCGTCCGGCAACGGTGGAATCACGACCTGTTCGGTCAGACTCGCAGGCGGCGCGCGGCAAGGCGCGCTACCGGCGGCTGCACTATGTCGTGATCCCCTGGCTGTTCATTCTGCCGATCTTTCTGATACATATCTTCGTCGTGGCGATTCCGGCGCTGACCGGCGTGTACTACTCGCTGACCGATTGGTCGGGTATTGGCGCTGCGAACTTCATCGGTCTCGAAAATTTTCGGAAACTCTTTTTTGAAGACACCGCGTTCCGGCAGGCGCTTGGCAACAACATTACCTGGATGCTCTTCTTTCTGACCGTGCCGTTCGCGCTTGCCCTGCTGGCTTCCAGCCTGCTGTCGCGGATTCGCCGGTATGGGATGGTGTACCGCACCATTCTGTTCATCCCCTACCTGCTGCCGAGCGTCGTCACCGCGACCATCTGGCGCAACCTGATGAGTCCCCGGCTGGGGGTCGGCGCGCAGTTGGCGAAGCTCGGCATCGGCGGGCTGGATATCGCTTTTCTGGGCAGACCGGACACCGCGCTGCTGGCGATTGCCTTTGCCGACAACTGGCATTACTGGGGCTTCCTGATGGTCTTGTTCCTGACGGCGATGCAGTCGATCTCGATGGAGCTGTACGACGCGGCGAAGATCGACGGCGCGAACCGCTGGCAGGAGTTTCGCTTCGTCACACTGCCGGGGATTCGCCCGGTGGTGCTGTTCATGCTGATGATGACGGCAATCTGGTCGTTCCTGGTTTTCGAATACATCTGGATTCTGACACAGGGCGGTCCCGCCGGATCGTCGGAAGTGCTGGGGACGCTGGTGTACAAAAATGCCTTCAACCGGTTTGAAGCCGGGTATGGCGCTGCGCAGGGGATCACCATCAGCTTCTTCGCCGGGTTTATCATCGTCCTGTTCGTGATACTGCGCCGCCGGGGGTGGGAGATATGAGTGTCTGGCAGCGATTCACCTCACGCAGCGCGAACGCCGCGCCGCAGGAGCGCACCAAGCCGCTGATTTTCAATCACACCATTCTGCTCATTCTGGCTGCCTTCGCGCTGGGTCCGCTGCTGGTGCTGGCGTTCAATTCCGTCAAGTCGAACGCCGAGATCGGCTTAAACCCGCTGGGCGCGCCCAGCTCAGTCCACCTGGACAACTTCTCGAATGCCTGGACGCAGGGCGAATTTTCGACGACGGTCGGCAACAGCGTCATTTTCGTGGCGTCCACCGTGACGCTCGAACTGGTGCTGGGCGGCATGGCGGCGTATGGGCTGGCGCGGAAATCGCCGCCGGGATCGGACGCGTTCATGCTGTATATGCTGGTCGCCTCGACGATCCCGATCTGGCTGTACCTCGTCCCGCTGTTCTACACATGGCGCACGCTGGGGCTGATCAATAACCGGCTCGGCGTGATTCTGATCTACACCGCGCTCAACGCGCCGCTTTCGAT
>JADLHH010000537.1 GCA_020848855.1 Anaerolineae bacterium
CCCAACCAGCCTGATCGTGTATGCCATAAGTCGTCCCTTTACTCACAACCCGATCAAGAAGAGTGCTGAGCGATGAGTGCCGAGTAAGAACCAGACCTTTTCAGAGACGAGTGCATCCAAAGGAATAGTTTTTGACTCAGCACTCGGCACTCAGCACTCAGCACTGTTTTGATCCATTTCCACCAGCCGCTGACCCCGATCCACGACGTCGCCCGGCTGCACCAGCACCCGCCTCACCTGTCCGTCGGCGGGCGCGCTGATGCGAATCTCCATCTTCATCGCTTCCAGCAGCAGCAGCGCCTGCCCGCTGGCGACCGTGTCGCCCGCCGCGACGAAGACTTCGCGCACCTGCCCCGGCATCTGCGCCGTCAGGTCGCCGCCGCCCACCCCGGTTGCCCGCCTGCGCCCGGCAGCGGGCACGTTCAGCGTGTACGCTTGCCCATCGATGCCGACGAAGCGTTCGCTGCCCCGCGCGGCGGCGTACACCCGAATCTGCCTGCCGTCGAATGCCAGCAGCCAGCCCCCCTCGACCGGCGTCGCCCGCACCGTATAATCGCGCTCGCCCACGCTGGCGCGGAACATCCCGTCGCCCAGCGGCTGCAGGCTGACGCTGTACGTCGCCCCGCCGGACTCGTAGATCATCCCGCTGCTTCCTCGCAGGTGGACAGGTCGGCGGACAGCCGCCCGGCGTATTCCGCCTGCTGCGCTGGCTGTGACGCCGGGAAGGTCAGCATGATATCGGCGACGCGCGTTGGCGAAAGCTGTTTCACCCAGTACATGACGTGGTAATCGCTGCCGTTGGCGACCGCGTCGAACTCGAACAGCCGCGCGTCGTCGGCGGCGCATTGGGCGGCCAGCGCGTAGGACTCGTAGTTGGAAAAGATAACTTCAAACCCAGCCTCGTCGTAGTACTGCTTGACCTGCTGCTGGGTGATGCCGCAGTCGTAGTGCAGCACCTCAATATAGGCGACCGCGCCGCTCAGGTCGGAGCGCCAGGTTCCGGTCGTGCGGGTGGCGTCACTGGTGATGCTCTGCGACCAGGTGGGCGCATCGAACGTATCGCCGACCAGCGCCAGCAGGTTCTCGATGTCCTGCTGCTCCGGGATCGACTCGCACGCGATTGCCTGCGTCGCCACCGGCGCGGCTTGCGCCGTCACCTCGATGGTCGGCGGCTCAACCTGCGTCTCGATGCCCATAAACCCGAAGAACCCGAAGACTGCCAGCAGCAGCGTGATAATCAGGCACATCGCTTACCTTCCTTGTCCTATGCGGAAATTGTCGCCCCGCGACCAGGGATCGTCGGTTTGCGCAGCGCTCACCGGCGCGACCGCGCTTTCCAGCAGCGCCGCCGCGATCAGCGCGGCATCCGGCGGTGATGAATCCGGCGGGACGAGTTCGGCGGCGTGCCGCTCGATGAAACCGGTATCGACTTCGCCCGCCACAAATGCCGGGTGGTTGATCAGCGCCCGCAGGAAGCCGAGATTGGTCGTCGTGCCGAGGATCATCGTGTCGCGCAGCGCCGCGTCCATCCGCTGGATCGCGCTGGGGCGGTCGCGGTCATAGGCGATAATCTTGGCGATCAGCGGATCGTAGTGGATCGGGATCGTGTCGCCGGACTTGATCCCCGAATCGACGCGCACGCCGACCCCTTCCGGCGCGTGAAAATGCAGCACGTCGCCGACCGCCGGCAGGAAGCCGCCGCGTGGGTCTTCGGCGTACACCCGGCATTCGATGGCGTGCCCGCGCCGGCTCACTTCGTCCTGCGTGAACGGCAGCGGCTCGCCTGCCGCGATGGCGAACTGCAGCTTGACCAGATCGAGTCCTGTGACATATTCTGTCACAGGGTGCTCAACCTGTAAGCGTGTATTCATCTCCAGAAAATAGAATTCGCCGTCCGGCGCGGCGATGAATTCGACCGTCCCGGCGTTCACGTAGCCGACCGCCTGTGCCGCTGCTACGCCCGCCGCGCCCATCCGCGCCCGTAGCGCCGCTTCCAGGAGCGGCGACGGCGATTCTTCGATCACCTTCTGGTGACGGCGCTGGGCGCTGCATTCCCGCTCGAACAGGTGAACGGTGTGCCCGAAGCGGTCGGCGATCACCTGAATTTCGACGTGCCGCGCCCGCTCGACGAAGCGCTCCAGAAACACGCGCGAGTCGTTGAAGGCGTGCTGCGCCTCGCGCCGCGCCGCCTGCAGCGCGTCCGGCAGATCGGCGGGGTCGGTCACGACGCGGATACCTTTGCCGCCGCCGCCGCCCGCCGCCTTGACCATCACCGGGTAGCCGATGCGCTCCGCCGCGTCCAGAAACGCTTGCTCGTCGCCGTCGCCCTGATACCCCGGCGCGAGCGGCACGCCCGCCGTCTGCATCAGCGCCCGCGCTTCGGTCTTGACGCCCATCCGCCGGATCGCTTCCGGCGGCGGACCGACCCACACCAGCCCGGCGTCGATCACGGCCTGCGCGAACGCTTCCGATTCGGACAGGAAACCGTAGCCGGGGTGGACGCAGTCGCAGCCCGCCGTCCGCGCTGCCGCGATCAGTTTGTCGATGTTGAGGTAGCTCTCCGCCGGGTTTGCCGCGCCGATGGCGTGCGCTTCGTCGGCGATCTGCGCGTGCATCGCGCCCGCGTCCGCGTCGGAATACACCGCCGCCGCGCCGATGCCCAGTTCGCGGCAGGCGCGCATGATGCGCACGGCGATCTCGCCCCGGTTGGCGATCAGGCACTTGGTCAGCTTCATTTCACCGCATCGTTCATGTCACATCCTCGTGACGGGCATTGTAGGGGCGCGACATGTCGCGCCCTCACCGTCATTAGACGATCCTTGACTCCATTATGCCCTGTTTCGGCTCTGTTTGCCGGGCTTACGGCTGATGCGCGTTGTCGGGGCGCTGGTATTCGCGTTCGTCGTCCGGGTCGGCATACACGCCGCCGGTCAGGTACGACGTGCCGATCCACAGCGAGCGGGCGTGCCGGTAGAACAGGGCGATGAACACGATGTTGAACACGATCCAGAATGTCAGGTGAGGGATGAACGGCGGCTCGAACAGCGCGTTGACGGTGAAAAAGCCGCCCATCGTCAGCAGTTCCGCCGCCACCAGATTGAAATACATGCCGCCGACCGATTCGCCGGATTCACGCTCGAAGCGGACGCCGCAGTACGGGCAGGTCTTGTTCATGGCGAACAAGCCGGTGAAGATGCGTCCCTGCCCGCAGTTGGGGCAGCGCAGACGAAACACCGTCCAGAAGACGTGCAGGCGATACGAGAGCGCTTTGTTCATCGGCGTCGCAGGGTATACAGGGTTAACAGGGTAGCGGCAGCCGGCAGCCAGATGGTGCTGCCCGGTATGATGGTCGGCGCGTCCGTGACCTGCGTGAACGGGATCGGCACGAAGGTGATCACGAACACGATCAGTCCCAGCACGGCGATTGCCTTGCGCCGGATGTCCATCGGCGTGATCATGTCCAGCGGCGTCGCATAGATTCGCCCGAACAGCAGCAGCAACAGCAGCCACAGCAGCCACATGTCGCCGCCGGCGAAGACCAGCACGATCAAGCCGCCGATCAGCGGATAATACAGCAGCCGGGCGCGGCTGCCGATCAGCGAATACAGAATATGCCCGCCGTCCAACTGCCCCAGCGGGACGAGGTTGAGCGCTGTCACCAGCAGCCCCGTCCAGCCGGCTTGCGCCAGTTGGTTCAGGTAGACATCATACGTGCCGTCCGGCAGGAAACGCCCGAACGCCAGAATTTTCATGAAGGCGTACAGCAGCGAGTTGCCTTCCATCATTCCGCCGGGGTAGATCACGTCGACGGTCGCCGTTTTCAGCCCGATGAACAGGATCGGCAGCGCGAACACCAACCCGGCGAGCGGACCCGCCGCGCCCACGTCGAGCAGCACCTTGCGGTTGCGTATCGGCTCGCGCAGTTGGATGAACGCCCCGAATGTTCCGATCAGGCTGATGAACGGCGCGGGAATGAAATACGGCAGGGTCACTGCCAGCTTATGATGCCGCGCCGCGAAATAGTTCCCCAGTTCGTGCGCGCCGAGGATCAGCAGAATGGCGATGGCATAGGGCAGCCCGCGCCACATTTCCGCCGGGAAGTTGTCGATCATTGCCTGTCCCAGCGCCGCGTCGCTGGCATAAACCTCGTTGATGGCGAGTTCCGTGCCCACCAGCAGCACGCTCAGGAACGTGATGCCGAACAGCAGGGCGTTCGGCCACCAGGGGCGCGGCTTTGGGCGGACACGCCCCATGAGGATATGGACGACGTGCCTGCCTTCGTTTTCGCGGAACAGCGCCAGATAGTTACCGGGTTCAAGCAGCCGGTCAAGCTGGTCGTATGCTGTTTCCGACTCCAGCAGCAGCCTGCCTTCGAAGGTGGCGACCAGCCGGCTGTCCTGCCCGACGATCAGCAGGCTGTCCCGGTTGAGCTTGTTGTCGTCCTCGAATGTCTCGCGCTCGATTGAAAGCACGGACACCACCATGTCGCGCAGTTCGGTGCGCTGTTCGTCTTCCGGCGAATAGCGCGCCGACGACCGCAGCGCCGGGCGGTCTTCGATGGAAGAAGCCGTTTCGTTCAGCATTTACCAGTCTCCGCTTGCGCGTCGAGCGTTTTCCGATGGGTACGGATCATACATCGGCTTCATGAGGGCGATGTGATAATCTGCCACGCCGCGCCCTGCGGCAGCAGCTCCAGCACCGTGCTGTCGGCGCTGCTGATGTAGAGTGTCTGCGCGCCATCCGTGCTGACCGATGTCTGGATGAAGCCGGTGTAGCTGGCTTCCGGCTGAATGCCCAGACCCAGCCGGTTGCGGATCGTGTCGTTGCCGCGCCACACGAACCCAAGACGGCGCAGCGGCTGATAGTAGCCCGGCGGCAGCGCCGCCGCGAAGCTGGGGTCGCTTTCGGGGTGGATCGCCGGATCGAAGCGGTTCTGAACCACCATCCATGCTGGAGCCAGCCCGTCGTTGAACAGGGCGTAAATCTGGTCGGTGCTGGCGACGTACACCATTCGTCCGCGTTCGAACGGCTCCTCGATCAACTGGGTTTCCTCGGCGGGGCGCGGGCAGGTTTCGGGCGGCGGCTGGAAGAACCATGCATCGGGGCAGGCGAGCGGGATCGACAGGTTCTGCTCGACAAACTGCGAGCCTTCGCCCACCTGCAGCACAAAATCGGCGGTTCCCCGGTCGCTGCGGTTGGTGGCAACCGGCAGGCTGCCGTCGGGACCGACGTTCCACACCCGGTTACGCACGCCGCGCACAAGCTGGTAGATAACGGCGTCACGCGCCCCGCGCGTAGACCAGTAGAGCGTCACGGTGCTGCCCGGCGCAACTGCTGATGCATCGGACGTGAAGAATTCGATACGCGGCGCATTGGGGTTCAGCAGGCTGGTCGGCTGCGCGTCCACGGCTGTCACGGTGGGTCCGAACAGCGGCGTCGGCGATGGACCGCCCGTTGGCGTCGTCGGTGGGGAAGTGGGGGGTGTCGTCGGCGTCACGTCGCGCGCCGGGGTGCGCGTCGGCGCGCCGGTTGACGTGGGCGTGGTGGTCGGGCGCGCGGTCGGCACGACCTGCACGGCGGTCGCCCCACAGCCGGAGACCAGCAGGAGCAGTACAACTATCATCACGTAATGTAGGGGCGAGACATGCCTCGCCCCTATGGCTTTCCACAGACTCACTGTTCGCTCCTACCGCTGCAGCATGCGCTCGCCCGTTTGTGTGACCACCGGCAGATCGGTCAGGCTGCCCCGAATGTCGAGCACGCACCGCGCGATCCAGCCGCGCCGGTCGCCCACCTGGACCTGTACCCACATATCGAGGTCGGCTTCAAAGACGGACGAGCATTCGCGCCCATCTTCCCAGCCGTTCCAGCCGACGATGTCGATCCAGCGCCCCTGACGCAGTGCGCCAATCGAGCGATAGCCCAGCCCTGGACCGCTGCGGATGTTCACGTCGGCGTTCGCCGCCTGCCCGTTGACACCCGTCAGCGTGTTCAACATCTGCGGGTTGAGCGTTTCGGTCGGCGCGGCGGCGGTCGGCGCCAGATTCAGGCTGAATTCGGAAGTCGGCTGCGGCTGCGTCCCCTGCGCCGCGACCGTCGTCGTCAGCATCAGCGTCAGGATCATCGCCATGAAACCAAAGGCGGCGATCAGCATCAGGGACTGCGAGGTGAGTTTTGAAGTGCGTTTCGGCATGACGGCAACCTTTTTCTCGGCTGGTCAGGGTGACGGCAGAATTTCGAAATGCTCGCTGTGTTTTGGGCGAATGATATCAAAATCTCGTCGGTCGAGCGTAAGTATCCGCGTGATTGTCAAACGTTCGGCGACTGCTACAACACTGGCATCGACAAAATCAACACGTGTATCCGCATATTGTTCTAGGATTTCGGCTGTGCGCAAAAAATCCTGCATTTGGGTCTGATTCTCGTTTCAGGATTTGGAGCGACCGAAACCCTCACGCAAGCTATCGTCGGTGCGGCTCGCAAATTCGGCGTCG
>JADLHH010000538.1 GCA_020848855.1 Anaerolineae bacterium
CGATGGGCGTCTGTTCGGTCGTGTTAGCGCCGCTGCCAGAGACGATGAGGCGCTGCCCAGCGTAGATAAGGTCCGGGTTGGCAATGTCGTTAAGGCTGGCGAGTTCGGTGATGCTCATGCCGAAGCTGCGGGCGATTTGGGCGAGGCTTTGCCCGTAGCCGACGGTGTAGTATTCGGTCGGCGCATCGGTGGCGACGGGGGTCGGTTCAGCAAGGGGTTCCTGCGGCAGGACTTCGACGGGGGTTTCCGCGACGATGTCGCCGCTGGCGTCGATGCGCGGGATGATCAACTGCTGCCCGATGTCGATGCGCCACGTGTTGACGATGTTGTTCGCCTGCGCGATGGCGTCGACATCAACGCCGTACTGCTGGGCGATGCGGAAGAGGTTGTCGCCATAGGTGACGGTGTGGATTTGTTCTTCCTGCGCCGAGGCGGAGAACGCCAGCGATAGCATGACGAGGATACAAGCAGCTTTCAGCCGTAACATCAGGGATTCCTCTCGAACGCAGCGAATGTATGCTATTGATAAAAACAGATGCTGCCGAAATCTTAGCACAGCTTTAATTACGGCGCACAAAGCGTAACAGAATCGTGATAAATTTGTAATGATGGTGTAGGATTTTCCGGCTGCCGCTGCGGTAAAACGGGCAAGCGAGGCACAAACTTTTGCCAGCGCGGGGTGTGAAATTGCCGCTGCCGCGGTTTGCCGCTACAATTCATCACTATATCTCCTGAAAAGTCTTCGAGGTCACTCGGTAGAGTATGCTCGTTCGCGCGTACCGCTTTACAGATAAGCTCGGCGTTGTTTTCCTCAAGAGCTGCCTCGTACTGGTCGAAACCACGCTGGAAGGGTTACGCATCCTCTGGCGACCATTCGGTGCGCTCTTTGGGCTGCTTGCCAGTATTCTGCTGCTGCTCCTGCGCCCGCTGGGGCTGCTGTTCGGCGTGCTGCTGACGCCTATTCTGGGTGACCGGCGCGCACGGAGCGGCACGAGAGCGGCTGGCGCTGCCGGGGGAATGGCACGGCGTGCCACCCGCGCACAAATGGATGCCACCGTCGCGGAAGACCCGCTGCGCGCCCAGAACCGCGCCCTGAGCGGCGTGGCGGTGATTCTGCTGGCGCTGCTGGTGGGCGTGGTGCTGTGGGCGACCAGCCCGGCGCGGCAGAACGCGGCAGCGCCCGTTGTGAATAATTCGCCGCTGTTCGCGTCGCCCAACGCGCCGACGGCTGCGGCGGTGCTGCTGCAAGCGACGCCTGTACCGACGACCACGCCGCTCCCGGCGATTCTGGAAGCGCGGGGCAGTATGGCATACGTTTCGCGGGAACTGGGGCAGGCGGACATCTGGGCGGTGCCGGTGGGCAGCCGCTCCCCGATTCGGCTGACGAACAACAGCGCGGACGAGCGCGACCCGGCATGGTCGCCGGATGGACGGCGGCTGGCGTATGCTTCGCGGCAGGATGGCAACTGGGAACTGTACATTTATGACACGACGGCGGGGGATACGACCCGCATGACTTACGAGCTTTCGTTTCAGGGCGCGCCGACGTGGAGCAGTGACGGCGCGTGGCTGGCGTACGAGAGCTACCAGGGCAACAACCTCGACGTTTACGTGATGCGAATTGACGGTTCGCAGCAACCGCTGCGGTTGCCGGGAAATTCGGACGCGCCGGATTATTCGCCTGCGTGGTCGCCGGATGGACGGCAGATCGCGTTTGTGTCGCTGCGCGAGGGCAACCAGGACATTTACCTGTTCTCGCTGGACGATCAGTCGGTCGTGAACGTGACGCGCACGCCGGGACGACAGGAAGACACCCCGGCATGGTCACCGGATGGGCAATGGCTTGCCTACAGCGCACTGGACGCGGGGCAGGAAAAAGTCTTCGTGATTTCGATGCAGAACCCGGATGCCGGAGCGCAGGTGATCAACGTGGGGCGCACGCCAGCATGGTCGCCGGATGGCACGAGCATCGTCGCGGCGGTCGATTCGTTCGACAGCACGCAGCTTGTGGTCAACCCGTTCAGCGGGGCGGGCGTGGGGACGGCGATTATTCCCGTGCCGCTCGGCTCGACGAACGTTTCGTGGACGGGCGCACCGCTGCCGCAGGCGCTGATCAATTCCGGCGGGCTGCCGCCCGCGCGCACCGAACCGCTGTATATCGAGCAGGAGAACCGGCTGGCGGGCGACCCACCGTACCAGTTGAACACGATCAGCGGCGTGACGGTAGATCAGGCGGTATTGAGCGACCGCGTGAACGACTCGTTCAACGCGCTGCGCGAAGCGGTGAACGCACAGGCTGGCTGGGACTTCCTCGGACGGCTGGACGATGCTTTCTGGAGCATCAGCCGACCGCCGCAGCCCGGTGAGGAACGCCGCAACTGGCTGATGACCGGGCGTGGGATTGCCGTGACGCGCAATTCGATTGTGGGCTTCCCGCCGCCGCTGGAAGTGGTGCGTGAGGATATTGGCGTGGAAACGCTCTGGCGCGACTACGTGCGCGTTTCGGATGATGCACAGTCCGGGCAGCTTGGCGAACCGCTGCGGCGCTTGCCCTGGGACTTCGCCAGCCGCACATCCGGCGACGTGCAGGCATATGATCAGGGTGGGCGCGTGCGCGATGTGATCCCTGAAGGCTACTACATTGACCTGACGCAGCTTGCCGCCGACTACGGCTGGCAGCGGGTTGGGGCAGGGGTGGACTGGCGCGCGAATTCCAACACGATTTATTACTGGGCGTTCCAGAAGCGGGACGGACTGAGCTGGTTTGAAGCGATGCGCGAAATTTACACGGAAGGGCAGCTTGGCGGCTTCGCGCCG
>JADLHH010000539.1 GCA_020848855.1 Anaerolineae bacterium
CAGCCGCGCAAAAACTACGCCCGGCTGATTCAGGCGCTGGCGGCGCTGCGGGCGCGATCCTACGATGTCGATCTGGTGATCGCCGGGGGGCGTGGCTGGCTGGAAGACCCGATCTACGCTGCTATCCGTGACGCAGGTATGAGCGATCACGTCCATTTCATCGGCTTCGCGGCAGACGACGACCTGCCCGCGTTGTACAGCGCCGCCCTGATCACCGCGCTTCCGTCGCTGTACGAGGGTTTCGGCATCCCGGTTCTGGAATCGATGGCGTGCGGAACGCCGGTCGTCACCTCGAATGTGTCGTCGCTGCCGGAAGTCGCCGGAGATGCTGCCCTGACCGTCGACCCGACCGATCTGGACGCCATCATCGCCGCGCTTCAGCAGTTGATAGATGACGACGAGCTTCGCGCCAACCTCGCAGCAAGAGGCATCGAGCGGGCAAGGGAATTCACTTGGGAGCGGGCGGCAGCGCAGCTTCGGCAGATTTACAGCCAAATGCTCACCGTGCCGCACCAGTCGGGCACATAGTCCTGATCCGCACCGCATCAGTCTTTGTTATAATCGTCTTGTCAGCCAAACTTATTGAAGGGGTCATCCCATGGCGCGCCGATTCACGATTGATCCAAATAAGCCATTCTTCATCTACGACACGCGCGGCGAATGGCACGCCACCGTGCTGCACTGGTACGTCTTTGACGGACGCGGTGACTACGTCGGCTTCGTGCGCAACGAAAGCTACGATGTGTATACCTCGTCCGGCGAATGGATCGGTCAGATCATTCATGACGGGCGCATCGTGCGGAACAAGAATGTGGATCGCCCACCACTGCTCAAGAAGTTACCGCCCAAGCCGCCCAGAGCCAATCTGCCCGCGCGTGCGCCGCTGCCGCCGATGAACGTCGAGCTTGGCTTCAGCCGCATCGACGTGCTGGAATGGGATCCCGAAATCTTCAAGCGGCTGTCCGACCTCGTGCCCGACCAGGGCGAGGAGTAAGCGGTGCGCGAACGCAAGCGCAGCACCGACTCGCGGTTCACGCTGAGCGCGCTGATGGGTCCGCAGGAAGCCAATACGCACGGGAATGTGCATGGCGGCGTGATCATGAAGATGGTCGACGAAGCCGGCGCACTGGTCGCCATGCGCCACGCGGGCAATCTGGTCGTCACAGTCGCTATCGACAGCATGACCTTCATGGAGCCGATACTGGTCGGTACGCTGGTAATGTGCCACGCCGAACTGACGTATGTCGGACGCACGTCGATGGAAGTGCGGGTCGAAGTCGTCACCGAAAACCCGCTGAAAGCCGACGCCCGCACCACCAATATTGCCTATCTGGTATACGTCGCTATCGACGCAAACGGTCGTCCGGTCGAAGTGCCCGAACTGGAATACGAGACCCCGGAGCAGCGCCTGCGCGCCGAACGCGCCGAGCAGCGTCAGACGTACCGCAAACAGCAGCGCGATCTGGAGAAAGTGTGAGCGCCGACTTCGAAGAAGAACAGCTTCACGGCTCAGCACTGATGCGCATCCTCAGCGAAGCCGGGGCGCAGCGTATTCTGACCGCGCCGGCGCCAGAACTGGGGCTGGCAGACGCTCCGCCCTATCCGTTCATGGCGGTTGTCGGGCAGTTGGAAATGCGAATCGCCCTGCTGCTCTCGGTGATCAATCCGGCAGTCGGTGGCGTACTGCTGATCGGTCCGCGCGGCACGGGCAAGACGACCGCCGTCCGCAGCCTGACCGGGATTCTGCCGGATGTCGAAGTCAGCGACTGCGACGACGGCGCGCTGCCGCCCGACCTCGAACAGCCCAACGCCGACATGCTCTACCCCGACTGCTACGAAAAGTACCAGGCGGGACAGCCGATTTCGCATTACGAAGCAGTCAAGCTGGTGGAACTGCCGCTCAACGCGCGGCTGGAAGACGTGGTCGGCGGAATCAATGAGCGCATTGCCGTGCAGCAGAACCGCGTACGTGTCGAGCGCGGCATCCTCGCCCGCGCCGACAACAACCTGCTGTACATCGACGAAGTGAACCTGCTCAACGACGACATCGTCGATGCGATTCTCGACGCCGCCGCGCAGGGGCATTACACCGTCCGGCGCGGAGCGATGGCGGGAACCTACCGCGCTCGCTTCGTGCTGATCGGCTCGATGAATCCCGAAGAAGGTCGCCTGCGCCCGCAGATCATGGATCGCTTCGGGCTGCGCGTGAACGTGCGCGGCTTGCCCGCCAAAGCGGATCGTATGGAAATCTACCGGCGCGTGCGGCACTACCGGCAAAGTCCCAATGCCTTCGTGCGCCAGTGGGAGCTGATGACCGCCGAAACGCGCGAGGAAGTGATGCTGGCGCGGGAACTGCTGAAAGAGACCGCGCTTTCCGACGAGGCGGTCGAGCTGGGTCTCACGCTCGTCCACGGTCTCGACATCGATTCGCACCGCGCCGAGTACACCATGTTCGAAGCGGCGCGCGCCTACGCCGCCGCAGACGGGCGCGACAGCGCCACGATTGCCGACATTCGCGCCGTCGCGCCGATGGCGCTGCGCCAGCGACGCAGCGAATTCATGGTCAATTTCTTCGAAAGCCAGCAGGCGGAAGACGAGCAAATCCGCACCCGTATCGACGAGATTGTCGGGAACTGAGAATTGACTATGCGAATATATGCCGCAGGCGTGCTGCTGCTTGTCTTCTATCTGCTGCCGTGGGTCGTCAATCCGAGCGCCAGCCTGACGGCGAACGGGTACGATCTGGCGGAGTGGTCGAGCCTGCACCCCGTCGTGCAGTCGCAAACGCCACCCTTGTTCACCAGTCTGATGCTGCGCCTGCCGCTGGCGTGCGTCGGGCTACTGACCGCGTTCGGGGCGCACCGCCGCAGCCCGCTCGCTGGGCTGACGGTGTTGGTCACGGCGGCGGCGCTGCTCCCACCGCCGGAAGTCGCCGGTGAGACCGGCAACCCGCACTCTCGGCAGGAAGCAGTGCTGGTGCTGGCGCCGCTGATCGCTGGAGGCATAGGCGTAAGCGGGCTGCTTCCGCGCTATCGCCGCTGGATCGCCGTGGGAATCGTGCTGATTGGCGCGCTCGCGGGTTTGATCGGTTTGGCGCAGGCATACGATCTGATGCTAGGCTTCGGGTTAGCGATGCAGATCGGCGCGGGCGGCGTGGGGCTGGTGACGGTTTTCGCGGTCGCTGCGCTGGTGCTGGCGGCAGGGGAAATCCGAGGGCGAAATGCAGGCTCAGAAGGGGTAGTCGCCACCGCAAACCAAACAGGGTAGCCGAGGGCTACCCTGAATGATCGGTGCTGTGGGTGAAGCGGGTATTACTTCGACATACGCTCGTCAATATAAGTGACGGCTTCGCCGACGGTCGTGATCTTCTGAGCGTCTTCGTCGCTAATCTCGCCGCCGAACTCTTCCTCGAACTTCATGATCAGTTCAACAAGGTCAAGCGAGTCCGCCTCAAGGTCTTCACGAAAACGAGACGTAGACGCCACGCGATCAGGGTCTACGCCCAGAAGTTCAACGACAATATCACGAACCCGTTCTTCAGTTGATGCCATCGGTCTACCTCCAGTTGGCGTGGCAATTGGGTTTGCGCTCATTATACCGGGAATATGCTCTCCTGCCAGTGTTGGCAGCAATCAGGCATATCAGGTACGATTGGCGCGTATCACATAGAAGGAACACCAGGGGATGTCCAAAGTAACGGCGAATCCGTCAATTGAAGATCGCAAAGCGGAACACATACGGATCAACCTCGAAGAAAACGTCCAATTCCCGCACCTGACCACTGGCTTGGAGCATTATCGCTTTCTGCACCAGGCGCTGCCGGAACTGAACCTGAGCGAAGTGGACAGCACCATCACCCTGTTCGGCAAGAAGCTGAGCGCGCCCATTATAATCTCATCGATGACGGGCGGAACCGACCTGGCGCTGCGTCTGAACGAACGGCTTGCCGAAGCCGCACAGGCGCAGAACGTAGCGATGGGTCTTGGCTCGCAGCGCGCCGCCATCCGTAACCCGGATGTTGCCTATACGTATCGCGTCCGGCAACTCGCACCGGACATCCTGCTGTTCGGGAATCTTGGCGCGGTGCAGTTTAATTACGGCTATGGCGTAGATGAGTGCCAGCGCGCCGTCGACATGATCGAAGCCGACGCGCTGATTCTGCATTTCAACGTGCTGCAGGAAGCGGTGCAGCCGGAAGGCGACACCAATTTCGCCGGGCTGCTTCGCCGCGTCGAAGCCGTGTGCCACAAGCTGCCCGTCCCGGTGATCGCAAAAGAGGTCGGCTGGGGCTTTTCGGAAAAGAACGTGCGCGACCTGGCGGACGCCGGAGTCGCCGCGATTGACGTAGCTGGTTCGGGCGGCACGTCGTGGAGCGAGGTCGAATATCACCGTGCGCCGACGGCATATCACGCCCGCGTCGCCGCCGCCTTCGCTGACTGGGGCATCCCGACCGCCGACGCCGTCCAATACGCGGTGAATGCCGCGCCGCACCTGCCCGTGATCGCCAGCGGCGGGCTGCGCGATGGCATCGATATCGCCAAATCAATCGCTCTTGGCGCAATCGCCGGCGGGCTGGCGGGTCCGTTCCTGAAAGCCGCCGACGTGTCAACCGAAGCAGTCGATCAGTTGATCCGCGAACTGAGCGCGCAGCTTCGCGTCGCCATGCTGTGCAGCGGCGCGAGCAGCATCGCCGAATTGCAGAAGACTCCGCTCCTCAAAGGTGATCATCGTTGACCCAGCAGCTCGCTCATCGCTATTTCCCGGCGCTCGACGCCACGATGCACCAGATAGTCGCTTCAGCCCCACTCGCCAATGCCGGTGATTTCGGCACCATGCTGCGCTACCCGCTCGGCTGGGTTGACGAGCATAACCAGTCCTATGAGCAGCCGACCGGCAAGCGTATTCGTCCGATGCTGCTGTTCCTGTGCGCCGAAGCGGTCGGCGGTGACTGGCAGCAGGCGCTCCCGGCGGCGGCTGCCGTCGAGTTGCTGCATAACTTCTCACTGATCCACGACGACATTCAGGACGACAGCCCGACGCGCCACAACCGTCCGACGGTCTGGATGATCTGGGGACGCCCGAACGCCATCAACGCCGGCGACGCGCTGTTCGCGCTGGCATATTCCGCCCTGCAGCGGCTCGCCGAAACCGGGATCTCGCCGAATATCGTGCTGAAAGCATGGGAAATCTTCAACCGGACGAATCTCGAACTGACGCGCGGGCAGCACCTCGACATGCGATTCGAGCATCAGGAGACGGTGACGGTTGACGAATACCTGTCGATGATCGGCGGCAAGTCGGCGGCGCTGGTGTCGGCGTGCGCGCAGATGGGCGCGCTGATCGGCTGCGGCAACGAAGCGACGGCGGAACACTTCGCCGACTTCGGGCGCAATCTGGGTCTAGCCTTCCAGATTCGGGACGACATCCTCGGCATCTGGGGCGACCCGCATGTCACGGGCAAGTCAGCAGCGACCGATATCCTGTCGCGCAAGAAATCACTGCCCGTATTGTACGGCTTATCGCAGAGTGAGCGCTTGCACGACGTTTACAGGAGTGAGCCGTTCGGCGAGGAGCAGGTCAGCGAAGCGGTCGCTCTGCTCGACTCGGTCGGCGCGCAGGCGTATACCCTGGAACGCGAAAGCGCCTACTATCAGCAGGCGATGGTGGCACTCGAACGGGCGAATCCACAGGGCGCGGCGGCGCAGGGCTTAGCAGCGCTGACGCAGGCATTATTCCAGCGGCGGGCGTGACTACACGAATTCCCGAAAGACGACGTTACTGAGCAGCCGCCCGGCGTCGGTCAGCCGCACGCGCTCGGCATCGACCGACAGCAGCCCACGGTCGGTGTAGCGCTGAATCACCTCGCCATGCACGTCCAGCAAATCGACGCCGAACCGTTCGACGAAGCCGGGGCGTGAAATCCCTTCGCGCGTGAGCCGCATCCCCATGATCAGCGTCTCGCTGATCTCCCCTGCTCTGTCCACAGTCACGGCTTCGGCAGTTGCCGGCGTGCGCGGGAACGGGTAAGCGCCTTCCGCTTCACCCAACAGCCTGATATAGCGCTGCGGCGACAGCACCGTCGAATAGCGGACGCCGCCCGCCCAGCCATGCGCACCGGGACCGACGCCGACGTACGGGTCGTTGTGCCAGTACTGCAGATTGTGGCGGCATTGATGACCCGGTCGCGCCCAGTTGCTGATCTCGTACTGCTCGTAGCCCTGCGCGCCGAGTAAATCGCTGGCGAGTTCGTACATGTCGGCGGCGAGATCGTCGTCCGGCTCCGGCAGCCGCCCACGCTCAACCCACGCCTTCATCGGCGTACCATCTTCCAGCCCCAGTGCGTACAGCGACACATGATCCGGCTGGAGTGCGAGCATCTGTCGCAGGCTTGTCTCCCAGCTTGCCAGCGTTTGGTGCGGAAAGCCGTAAATCAGGTCGAGGTTGAGATTGTCGAAGCCGGCAGCGCGCGCTGCCGAAACCGCCCGCGCGACCGCGTCGTTGTCGTGCCGCCGCTTGAACAGCTCTAGCTCGTTGGCGTTCGCGGTTTGCATCCCGATGCTGATCCGGTTCAGCCCGACGCGCCGCAGCGCCGCCAGATAATCGCGGTTGAGGTCATTCGGGTTCGCTTCCAGCGTGATTTCGGCGTCGGCAGCCACGCGAAAACCGTCTCGCAGCGCCGCGAGAATCCGCTCGAACTGTTCCGGGGTCAGAAGGCTTGGTGTGCCGCCGCCGAAGAAGATCGTGCCGGCGGGCTGATTCGGCTGGCTGGCGGCGATGATTTCGATTTCCCGCACCAGCGCGCTGACGAACGGCTCAATGAGATTTTCGAGATGCGTGTAGGTGTTGAAGGCGCAGTAGGTACATTTGGTGCTGCAAAACGGGACGTGCAGATAAATCGCAAGGGGATTATGCGGCATGTTACAATACGCTTAAATTAAGGCTAAACCCGATTGCGGTATTCTGGCAGGTTACATATAATAAATCAAGGTCATGTACCCAGTTATAATTTCATTTCATTCCTTTGCTCGAATCATGGATGTACAAGGCGGCTGGTAATGCCTGAAACCACGCAGTTTAGCGGCACGGGCGGTGAGAACAATCAAGATACCACACTCAAAGCAAATTTCGTCCTGCAGAACCGTTACAAGATCATGGGCGTCCTGGGCGGGGGCGGCATGGGGACGGTGTATCAGGCGCGCGACCTCAACTTCACCGACGTACGCCGACTGGTCGCCATCAAGGAAATGCACACCCTGGCTACCGACGGCGCGCTGCGGGCGTCGATGCTCAAAACCTTCCGGCGTGAAGCTAACATTCTGGCGGCGCTCAGCCACCCGGCAATCGTCAAAATATACGA
>JADLHH010000540.1 GCA_020848855.1 Anaerolineae bacterium
GAGCGCCGACGCGGAGCGCTTCACCGATGTCATACGCCAGGCTGCGAATGTACGTCCCGGCGCTGCACGTCACGTCGAGCGTGAATTCCGGCGGCTGCCAGTCGAGCAGCGCCAGCGCGTCAATGCGCACCGGGCGCGGCGCACGCTCGACCGTCTCGCCCGCCCGCGCCAGATCGTACAGCTTGCGCCCGCCCTGCTTGATGGCGCTGTACATCGGCGGAATCTGCTCGATATCTCCGATGAATGGCTCCAGCGCCTGCTCGACCGCCGCGCGGGTGATGTGGGATGCGTCGCGCGCCCGCACGATTTCGCCCTCGGCGTCATAAGTGTCGGTCGTCTCGCCGAGCCGGACGCGCGCCGTATAGCGCTTGGTCGCGTGCATGACGTACTCGCTCAGGCGGGTCGCCGCGCCGACGCACAGCACCAGCACGCCGGTCGCCAGCGGGTCGAGCGTCCCGGCGTGCCCGATCTTTTTGATCCCCAACGCGCGGCGGACGCGCACCACCACATCGTGACTCGTCATGCCGGCGGGCTTGTCAACATTCCAGAAGCCGAACAGCAGGTTGGTTACTCCGGGTTACTCTGGTTTGGCAGGTTTTTCGGCATCGTCGAGGAAATAGAGGTACATGCGCAGCCGACCAAGCCGAAGTTCGTCGGCGTTCTTGATCGGCGTCCTGGTCGCCGGGGGGAGCGGGTCGCCGTTGATGTACGTACCGTTGACGCTGTTCAGGTCTTCCACGAAAAACTCGCCGTTTTCGAAGTGCAGCCGGGCGTGCAGGCGCGAAACGCCGTTATCGACGGCATTGTTGCGGGTGAGGTCGACGTGAGTCAAAAGGCTCTGGCTGATCGAGCGCCCGAAGGTGATCGGCTGGTTGACCGTCAGCACCAGCGGCTCTTTCGACCCGGCGACGAACACCACAATCGAGTTGCGGCGCGTCTGCGGCTGGATGGCTTGCAGCGGCGCGGTGCCGACCAGATGCTTGGTGGCGAAAGACGACGCGCCGTGCGCGGGCTGCCCGATCATCATGGTGACGATGTGCTGAAGCTCCTTGATGCTCAGCGGCTCGGCGAGGACAATGTTCGCTCCGGCATCGAGCGCTTCCTGCACCATCGCCGGGGTCTTCTCTTTAGTGACGACGATCATCGGCGTCGAGTTATGCTGCGTATCGCGGCGGATGTAGCGGCACAGTTCAATGCCCGGCATATCCGGCAGCGTCCAGTCGAGGATGACAGCGCTCGGTCGTTTTTGGGTGACGACCCGCATCGCCGCCACGACGCCACGCGCCGTGACGACACGATAACCACACTGGGTCAGCGCCGTTTCCAGCACACCGGAGACTTCTTCGTCGCTTTGGACAAGCAGCACCGTCTGCCCCGAACCGGGCACGACAGTGCTGTTCATCTGCATACTAATGTCGTTGGAAAAGCCGACCGGGTGTGTCGGCGCGATCAACACACGCACTTCGAACTGGAGCCTGCCAAGCTGCAGGCGGTCATCGCCGCGCAAGGGGATCGGTCCGTGTGGGGTGAGGCGTGTCCCGTTCAGGAACGTGCCATTGCCGCTGTTCAGGTCAACCACGAGCAACTGCGCCGACTTGGCGATCAGCGCGGCGTGCTGCCGGGAAATCCCGTACAGGTCGGCGTTGAACGGCGTCAGGTCAATATCCGGCTTGACGTTCGTCACCTTGTCGGTGCGCCCGATAACCAGCCGTTTTTCGAACTGCGCCCTGATCGGTTGCGGGATCGTCGCCGCTTTCAGTTCGACGACCCAGGGCAACTGCGACTCGGACATGTCGCCCCCAGTCTACGTCAAAGTGTGACAATATAGTTCTATTTTATTACAGAATTGGGATTTCCCATACCTTGGCGACACGTGAAACTTATATGAATTTCACGCAATGACCAGTTTTCCCTGTTGATATGCCTGCCGCAGCAGCGGCATGACCCGCGTCCTGGCGGCTGCCAGCGGTCCGGGAATCGTCGCGCCGGACGCCTGCCGGTGACCACCGCCGCCCAGACTGAGCGCGACCGACGCCACGTCGTAGCCGGGCTTGCTGCGGAAGCCCACTTCGATGCGCCCGTCGGCGAGTTCCTTGAACACGACCGAGATCATCGCCTCGTTCGCCGTCACCAGGTATTCGACCATGCCACCGTCGGTGATATCCGCCAGCCGCGCCTTGCGTGCATCTTCCTGTGTCACAACCGCCGAGATCACGCCGTTGTCGAGTTCGACGCTCGGCAGGACGAATTTCCACAGCACGATATTCTGGTACGGCGTGCTGCCGAGCGTCCGCTGAGTGATCTCCGTCAGCGACGCGCCCGCCTGCATCAGCTCCTGGGCGTAGCCGAGGGTATCCGGTGTGACGTTGCTGGTGCGGAAGCCGAGCGTGTCCGTCACCAGCCCGGTCAGCAGCGGCACGGCAGAACTGCGCGAGAGCGGCTGGTTCATGTGTTCCAGCCACTCCTGCACGACCTGAGTCGTCGAGACGGCATCCGGCTCAAACAGGTACAACTGCCCGAATTTGGTGTTGGTCGGGTGATGATCGACATTGACGACGCGCTGGCTGTGCGCCCGCCCGTACACGCCGGCAGCGCCGCTGCGCTCCTCGTCGCTGCAGTCGAGCGAGATCATCAATTCCCACTCGCCGCGCGAAAGCGCCGGCTCGACGGCATCCGAGCCAGGCAGAAAGCGCAGGAACGACGGCACGCCTTCATCGACGGCGAGCGTCGTGACCGCGCAGCCGCGCTCGCGCAGCGCGTTCGCCGCCCCCAGCAGCGAGCCGATCGCGTCGCCGTCCGGCTTGAAGTGCGTGACCATCAAAATTGACTTAGCGGTATCGACCGCTTCAGTCACCTCAGTCCAGTTCAAAATCGTCATCGTCATCCGTTTCTGGTGCAGTGTCTTCGGGCGGTATGTCCAGGCTGGAGAGCAGCGCATTGATGCGCTCGCTGCGCTCAAGGCTGACGTCCCAGCGAAAGATCAGTTCCGGCGCTTTGCGCAGCCGCACGCGGCGGGCGACTTCGCGGCGCAGGAATCCTTTCGCGTGTTCCAGCGCCATCATCACTTCCGGTTCGCGTTCTTCTTCGCCGAGGGCGTTGACGTAGACTTTAGCAAA
Organism: Anaerolineae bacterium; assembly: GCA_020848855.1. Next base: position 3,117 of record JADLHH010000540.1, read on the forward strand.
AAGCAGTTCGGGGTCAAGCTCCACGTCGGTGATGGTGATCCCCTGCAAGCGCGGATCGGCGACTTCGCGCAGGATTAACTGGCTTAGAATCTTGCGAATCCGCCCGGAAACCCGCTCCTGTTTGATACTCATGGTGAATCCTCCCCTGTGGAATCAGGCATGACGCCGTCCTCGCGAACGAGCGGCGGCGTCATGGCATGGGGCAATGAACTAGCTGACGCGCTCAGTGACGTAGCACTCGATCTGGTCGCCTTCCTGGAAGTCGCTGAAATTGCTCAAGCCGATGCCACATTCGAAGCCGGAGCGGACTTCGCGCACGTCTTCCTGCAGACGCTTCAGCGAGCCGATGTTGATATTTTCGGCAAGCACCTGCCCGCCGCGCTTGACGCGGGCGCGCGCGTTACGCCGGATTTCGCCTTCGCGCACCATGCAGCCGGCAATCGTGCCGACGCGCGGAATGCGGAACACCTGCCGCACTTCGGCGACGCCGATCGTGCGGTCGGCGTACACCGGCTCCAGCATCCCCTTCAGCGCCAGCTCGATGTCTTCGAGCAGCTTATAGATGACCGTGTACTGACGGATTTCCACGCCGTGCGAATCGGCATGGCGGCGCGCCGCCGTATCAATATCGACATGGAAGCCGAGGATAATCGCGTTCGAAGCGCTCGCCAGCATCACGTCGCTCTCGCTGATGTTGCCCACGTCGCTCGACAGGATGTGCAGCTTGATGCCTTCGGGGTTGTTCTCCTCGATCTGCGCCAGCGAGTCGACAATCGGCTGTAGCGACCCCTGCACGTCCACCTTGAGGATCAGGTTGAGTTCCTTGGCGCTGCCTTCGTTATACTGCGCGAAGATGTCTTCCAGCGAGATCGCTGAGCGTCCCGTTGTGGTGCGCGCCGCGTCGATGACAGCCTGCCGTTCGGCGACCAGCGCGCGGGCGACCTTGTCGTTCTTGACGATCTCGAAGCTGTCGCCCGCCTGCGGCACGTCGCTCAGACCGAGGACAGCAACCGGCGTCGACGGCGTGGCGACCTTGACCGTGCTGCCCGTCTCGTCGTACATGGCTTTCAGACGCCCCGAAGTCAGCCCGGCGATCACGACATCGCCGGTGTGCAGCGTGCCATTGAGCACCAGCAGCGTTGCAATCACGCCGCGGCTGCGGTCGACTTCGGCTTCCAGCACCACGCCCGTTGCGCTGGCAGCGGGGTTCGCCACGATCTCGTTCTCGTCCGCCACCAGCAGAATCGCTTCGAGCAGGTCGTCAATGCCCTCGCCCTGCGTCGCCGAAACCGGCACCACGAATGTTTCACCGTCCCAGTCCATCGGCGTCAGCCCAACTTCGCTGATTTCCTGCTTGACGCGATCCACGTTGGCGTTGCGCTTGTCGATCTTGGTAATCGCCACGATGATCGGCACATTCGCCGCCCGCGCATGGTTGAGCGCCTCGCGCGTCGTCGGCATCACGCCGTCGTCCGCCGCCACTACCAGGATGGCGATATCCGCGCCCTGCGCGCCGCGGGCGCGCATCGCCGTGAACGCCTCGTGACCGGGAGTGTCGAGAAAGGTGATCTGCCTGCCGTTGTGCGTGACGCGATACGCGCCGATGTGTTGGGTGATGCCGCCCGCCTCGCCTTCGGCAACGTGCGCCTTGCGAATGGTATCGAGCAGGGTCGTCTTGCCGTGATCGACGTGACCCAGAATGGTGACAATCGGGGGTCGCGTGACGAGATTTTCGGGCTTTTCCTGCTGGTAGACCTTGCGCCAGGTCTGGGCAGTCTCGGCGCGCTTTTCACGTTCGACTTTTGCCGCTGCCGCGCTCGCGGACTGGGCTTCGAAGCCCATATCCTCGATGACGATTGCGGCGGTATCAAAATCGATCTGTTGGTTGATCGAAGCCATAATGCCGTTGGCGATCAACCGCTTCATGACCTCAATCGGGCTGGCGTCGATTAACTCGGCGACTTCGCGTACCGTCAGAAAGTCCGGTACGAGTACTACTTGCTTTTCCTGTGCCATCCTCACCTCCATGCAAGAGCGATGGGTCAGGAAAAGGATTATCCTCTTACGCTACCTGCCCACCGCTGGTAATTCAGTTGTCGCGACAGTCACGAGCCATGACCGAATCATCATGGCTACGCCCTGAACCGTCGCAGTCGTTCACGATCTTCATCCGTCAGTGGCATCCGCAACGCTTTCGCCAGAACTTCGGTCTTCACTGCGGTTTCCCAACAACTCTCACGATCACAGAGATACGCCCCACGTCCATTCAGCTTCCCGCTGGGGTCAACCTGCAGCCCCACTTCAGTACGCACCACGCGGGTCAACTGACGCTTGCCTGCTTTGTCCCGGCAGACAACGCACGTGCGCACCGGAACATGCTTGCGCGCAGGCGTGGTCATGGTCATTCCTCGTCCCAGTTACCCCAATCGCCGCCGCGTCCACCTTTACGCTGACGCTTGACAACCATACCCCCACGTTTTTCGTCGAAGACGAGCTGGCGTCCCTTCTTCTTCTTCCCCTTCTTCTTGCCCGACCCTTCGGCGAGGACATCCACGTCCTCCTCTTCAACGAAGCCAACGACCTCTTCACGCGGGCGCTTCTGACGGCGAGCTTCTTCCGCCGCCTGCCGCACCAACGCCTCCTCCGGCGTTTCGTCAGCAGGAGGAGCCGCCGCCACAGCCGGCGCTTCAGCTTCGCCTTCGACGACCGGTTCGGCTTCTTCCTCGACTTCCGGCTCGACTTCCGGGATCACCAGCTTGTCAAGCGCTTCCTGCAGGTTGCGGAAAGCATCCGGCGGGGAGTCCGTCAGCGCACGGCGAACGCGATTTTCGTCGATCAGGAAGCGGAGCATGATCTCGCCGACGTTCTCGAACGGCTGCAGCGCTTCGATGACGTTGTCCGGCACGTCCAGCACCGTGACCGGCAGCTTGAACGCGCCCTGCGGCAGCGTCGCCTTGACGGCTTCGATTTCCTTGAGCCGCGCCTGACGCGCCGCGTCACGAACTGCCACGTGGCTGCGCTGCACCATATCGGCGAAGCGCGCCAGCAGGTTGTATTCTTCCGGCATGACGGCGCGGTTGGCTGCCCGCTTCTCCATGATGCGCTGTACTTCGGCAACCACGTCGCTCTGCTGCGCCCGGATTTCCCGCAGCGGCAGGCTGTCGAGGCTTTCCAGCGCTTCGGTAACCGCCTCGGTCACGCTCTTGATGTCGATGCGCCAGC